>JALTMS010000594.1 GCA_027001345.1 Acidobacteriota bacterium
ATCCTGGCCGACGGCCAGGATCACGGTGTCGCAGGCAACCTCTTCGCGCTGATCCTTGTCGAACAGCGGCGCGAAGCGACCCTGCTCGTCGAAGACCCGGGTGCAGGCAACGGTTTCGAGAGCCCGGACCCGACCATCGGCACCGAGAATGCGGTGCGGGCCGCGACGGTGAATCAGAGTGATGCCCTCCTTGAGGGCTTCTTCGATCTCTTCGAGGTCGGCGGGCATCTCCTCGCGAGATTCGAGGGAGAGAAGAATGACCTCCTTGCCCATCTCCCGGGCTGCCATCATCGCCGCGTCGGCCGCCAGGTTGTGGTGCATCTCGTCCGGCTCGGAGGTGCCACCGAAACGCCGGGCGGAACGGGCCACGTCGAAGGCCACGTTTCCGCCACCGACCACCAGCACCCGCTCACCGATCGGCAGCGGGTGACCGAGGTTGGCATTGACCAGGAAGTCGACGGCGGTGATCACGCCTTCGAGATCGGCGCCGTCGAGGGGCAGAAAACGCCCCTTGCGGCATCCCGGCGCGAGGAAGACCGCGTCGTAGTCCTTCTCGAGCTGGGCCAGGGTGATGTCGCGACCGATCTCCACACCGCATTGCAGCTCGACGCCCAGCGAGAGGATGAAGTCGATCTCCTTGTCGATCAGGTCGCGGGGCAGCCGGTACTCGGGGATGCCCAGGCGCATCATCCCGCCTGCCCGAGGCGCCGCGTCGAAGATCACCGGGTGGTGACCCATCAGCGCCAGATCATGGGCGCAGGCCAGGCCCGCGGGGCCGGCGCCAACGATCGCCACGCGACCGCCCTGCTCGACCGCCGGCCGAGGCCTCTCGACACTCTGGAGAATCTCTTCCCGGCTCGCCGCGCTCTCCACACCGAACTTTTCCGTGACGAAACGCTTGAGGGCGCGGATGCTGATCGGCTCATCGATGTACTGGCGGCGGCAGGCGGCCTCGCAGGGGTGGGCGCAAATCCTGCCGCAGATCGAGGCGAAAGGGTTCGGCCGGCGGGCGAGCAGGTAGGCCTCGCGGAAGTTCCCGGCAGCGATCAGCGAGACGTAGCCCCCCGCGTGGGTCCCCACCGGGCAGGCCGAGCGACACGGCAGGTTCGTGCCGAGCCAGCGACGATTGACCGGCCGCATGCCAGCGGCGGAATCCATCGACTCGAGGGCGGGGACGGTGCTCAAAACTCGCTCCTTTTACAGGATTGCGGTATTCTAATACTTGAAATGGTGTATACGTCAAGAGAGAAACAAGTTTCTGGGGAAAAAGGACTTGTGGACTGTTTTGGTACGAAATCGTCATTTCCATGTAAGTTACTTTGACCGTGGAGCTTTCGACTCGGGGAGACTGCCGTGGGGTGCGCACTTCGTATTTCGGAATCTGCGTCGCTGGCCCTTCATGCGATGGGCATTCTCGCTGCCCACCCCGATCAGGCCCTCCCCGCCCGCTCCATCGCCGACCGCCTGTGTGCCGCTGAGGGCACGGTAGCCAAGGCCTTGCAGCGGCTGGTCAAGAGCGGCTTGCTGCGCTCGGTCCGGGGACCTCGCGGAGGCTTTCTGCTCGCCCACCCCCCCGAGAAGATCACATTGCTGGCGATCTATGAGGCGGTGGAGGGCCCCTACTCTCCCTCTGACTGCCTGCTGCCCGCACCGCTCTGCGCCGGCGACGACTGCGTGCTCGGTACTCTGCTCAAGGATGTCAACCATCTCCTCTTCGAGCGCTTCCGCAACACCACCCTGGACAAGATCGGCGAGATCTTCCAGGCCGATCGCTTCCGCATCGACCCCCGCTGATCTCGCCCTTCGCCGGGCGGAGATGGACAGGCCCTCCCGGGCTTGCTCGTCCGAGAAGGCGCGGCAGAAGGCGACGACTTCGGCTACGCCATCCTCCGGTGCTTCGTGTCGAGCCCCGTCCGGCACGGATCCGCGCAGCCGACGCTGCGACCTCCGTGCCTTCTTCCTCGCCCCCCCTCGACGAGCAGATCACCGGTCCACCTTGCGTGCCATTCCCGGTCCGACTGACCGTTTTCCCGGTCCAACGCGGTGCCCGACTGCTCCAACGGGCCGGTGGCGCTGCGGAGACCGCGCTCCTGGCTGCCCGAGGTCTAGATTTCACACTCCTCTTCACAAACGGGGCGTTTGGCGTTATCTTCATCGGGTGGCGGCCGTCGTCCGCGCCCCGCCCGGCATGGGCGGTCCCGAAGACCGCCGAAGGAGGCAACTTGACTGCAGAATACGACCCTCTGGTGGCGCCTCCTCCGAAGGAGGTACCGCTCCGGGACGCCCCCCTCGTGAGGGTGATCGCCCAGGTGCGGTTCTCCCCCATCCTCTCCGTACAGCAGCCGGAGTTCATCGCGCCATTCCAGGAGGCCATCCGCGCGGCTTACCCGGCCCTGCGCCAGGAGCACGCGCAGGGCCTTCTCGTCGGACCGCAGGGACTTGCCTCCGGCCAGAGGCAGGTCGCTTGGCGCTTCGCCGACGTCGACGGCGCGTGGCGCGTCTCGCTCGCACCGGAGTTCGTCGCGCTCGAGACAACGACCTACTCGAGCCGGGGCGACTTCATCGGCCGCATGCAAGCCGTCCTCGAAGCCGTCGCAAAGCACCTTGAGCCCGCCGTCCTTCAACGGGTCGGGCTGCGCTACATCGATCGAGTCACCGGCGAGGCGCTTGAGGACATCGCCAACCTCGTCCGCCCGGAGATGCTCGGCATCGTCAACACGCCCCTCTTTCAACACGCACGACACGA
>JALTMS010000595.1 GCA_027001345.1 Acidobacteriota bacterium
TACGACGCCGATGTCGCCAACCCCGGACCATGGAGGCTCGAGCAATGAATAGCCGAAGGATTCACCGCCCGCGCGGAGAGTCCGGCCTTTCTCTGGCCGAGACCGTCGTCGCCATCGGCGTCTTCGCCATCGCCCTGCTCGGTCTGAACACCCTGCTGATCAGTACGATCAGGACCTCGGAGTTCGCACGGGATCAGGCGACGGCTCGCTTTCTCGCCGCCCACCGGCTCGAGCAGATCAAGAGCGTGCGTTACCAGGACGGCAACCGCGATGCCTGGAACGATACCTCGGACCCCTGCACCGACATCGACGAGGTGACCACCACCAACTTCCCCGACGAGGACTACGGCGAGATCGATCTGCTCAACGGAACCCAGTTCAGCTTCCGCTCCTGCGCCGCCACCCCGGACATCCGGAACGGCGCTGTGCTCTTCACCCGCGCGGACTACCCGACCAACGACCAGGGCGACCACGACTACTGGGTCAATCACGCTCAATACAACCGTTTTCGCCGCGAGGTCTACATCGTCGACAGCGCGGACTACAGCGACGCGATCCGTAACGTCACGCTCTCCGGCCTCGATCCCGACGCTCGGGACAGCGTGCAGGTGGAAACCACCACGCCGACGGACAGCGAACCGGCGACCAACTTCATCAAGTACGTGCTGGTTCGAGTGAAGTGGAAGGACAGCCATGGACAGCCCCACGAGGTCACTCTCACCACCGAAAAGGCATTCTACATCCCGGCCTTCTAGGGGGGCCAAGGAGGCGATCGTGGATACGCTGCGACAGCACAAGAGATCATCCGACGAGAGAGGCTTCTCCCTCGCCGAGGTGACCGTCGCGCTCGGCATCACGGCGATTCTCTTCCTCGCCGCCTTGTCGATGCTGGCCATGGACCACCGGCTCTACAATCGCGACGATGCGGTTCTCGAGGCAGCCCGGGAAGGCCGCTACGCAATCGACAAGCTCGAACGAGACATGCTGATGCTCGGCTACCAGGTCGATGTGCGTACTGTCGCGGACCCCGGCCCCGACGGCACCGAGAACACCGATGACGACCTCGTCGGCCAGCCCGCCATCGCCTATGCGGCGCCCTACGAGCTGGTCTTCAACGCCGACATCGATCCCACCATCGATGCCATCAAGGATGGCCTGACCGCCGACAGCGTGCCCAGCGGCTATGCTCCCGTCACGTTTCACACCGGCGCCGAGACGATCCGCTACACACTCGACTCCAACGGTGACGGCGACGTCGATGGCAGCGACCAGGGCGACGATTCCGACGAGGCAGTGATCAAGAACGACGGTCTGTTCCTGTTGCGGCGCGAAACCTACGGCTACAACGGCACCGACAATCAGAACCCGGCGGGACCGGTCGCTCTGGTCCGCGGCCCGGTCGACTATCCCAACGGCTCGCGTGCCATTCCACTGTTTCTCTATTGGGGCCATTTCGACTCCGATCCCGCTGAAGATCTGTGGGGTGACGACGGCAGTGGCGGCGGCACCGCAGGCAACGGAATCCTCGAAGCCGGCGAACTGGCGGCCCTCGGCCCGGTGACGGACGAAGACACCGATGACGATGCAGTGCTCGATTCGGGCGAGGACCGCAATGGCAACGGCACTCTCGAACGCCGGATCGCCGACCTCATCACGCGGGTGGAGATTCACGTCACTTGCGAGACTTCCTACCCCGACATGAACTACGAGGATCCGAACCGCTCCTCGACCAACACCCCGTTCCGTCACCGGTCGGTAACGATGAACACCGAGATCAAGCCGCGGAACACGGATTTGCCGGGCGGAGCCTGTGGCGACGAGCCCGAAAAGACCAGTTCACCGAGCATCGTCAATGCCTGCTCCGACTCTCTGGCGGACGGCAAGGTGACGCTGAGCTGGAGCCTGTCGGCAGACGACGGAAACTTCGAAAACGACATCGAGAAGTACTTGATCTGGCGTACCGACGTCAACTCGGTATTCGGCCCGACCGCCTTCGACGAGGTGCTCGACGGCACCTCCTCGTGGGATGATGACTGGATCGAGATGCGCACATGGCCCCCCCGCCAGTACTGGTACCGCGTCCGCGCGATGGACTGTACCCCCCAGCTCAGTCGACTCGATCCAGTCGCCGGACCCTATCCTTCGGCAACCGGCCCTTCCTATCCCACCACCTTCACGGTTGCGGATGTCGCGGGTGACGCTGGAACCACGCTGCAAGTCGACTGGGCCGCATCGCCGGATGATCCGAGCAACACCACCGGCTATGGTCAAGACGTCAGCAAGTACTACGTCTACCGCTCCACCCAGCCCGACTACCGCTGTGTGGCTCCGATCAACAAGAATGCGATCACCGCCGACGGCTCGGCGAGCTACACCTACGTCGATAACGACGCCAACTCCGACAGCGCGCCGACCTACGGTGAACTCTACTACTACTGGATGCGTGCCATGGACGACGCGAGCGTGCTCTCACCCTACAGCCCGCGGGCCTGCGCGCGCTCCTACAAGGGGCCCAACCTGCCGGCGTTCCCGGACATCCGGGTCGCGTCCTACAGCGCGAGTGATCACCCGGTCGATGCATGGTGCCTGCCCAATCCCGCCAATGACAGTGCGGGCTACGATCCTTACCTGATCGAGTACAAGCTCTACACCTCGAGCGATCTCAACTCCGACGGCACTCTCGACAGCATGGTCGATATCGCTGTCGGCTACACGGAGAACGCCAACCTCGAGCAGACCAAGTACTTCGACGGCATCTTCTGGCTCCTCGGAGACAGCTCGAACAACAGCCTGCTGCATGGCATCACGGCCGGCGCGACGCCACGAGATCTGGGCACACCGGGCAGCAGCTTGAACGACATCGACTTTATCAATCGCGTCGCTGGTCTGGCCGTCGGCGACAGTGGTGAAATTCTCCAGACCAGCGATGGCGGCATCAACTGGCACAATGTTGCCGGCAGCGTGACCGCATCCGACCTCGTCGCCCTCGACATGATGGACGAAAATACAGCCGTTGCCGTCGGCGCGGGCGGAACGATCGTGCGCAGCGACGACGGCGGCTCGAGCTGGTCACTGGTGTCCTCGCCGGTGAGCACCGATCTGCGCGGCGTCAGCGGCTGGAACAATGTCTATGTCGCAGCGGGAGACAACGGCACCGTGCTGATCTCCACCGACGCGGGTTCGACGTTCACCGAGAACCTGACCTACCCTGGAACGGATCCGATCTACGATGTCTGCACGACCTCTTCCCCCGTTGGCAGCACCCTGATTTACGCTGCAACGCTCGACGCGATCTACGTCTCCGCCGACGGCGGTGGCACCTGGTCGCGGAAGGATTTCACCGGCGAGGGGCAAATCGCATCGATCGATTGCGTCGAAACCGGTGCCGCCATCGCCGCCTCGCGCAATAGCGGCGCGGTGCTCCTGACTACCAACGAGGGGACGAGCTGGAGCTATCAGCCCGCAGGCGCCAGCGAGCCGGTCGACGTCGGAATGGTCACCTCGCGGCTGGTCTGGGTCGCGGACCGCGTCGGCTCGTTGCACTACCGTGACCATACGGGAAATTGGCAAACCCTCTCTCTTTCGGCGAGCCTGGTCCCCGCCAATCTCGCGGTACGCGACGAAATCGTCTTCGAGGTCTCGAGCACCCAGGACTGGCCGAGCGGCACGCCCTACTACGGTGTGATCACCACGGCCTACAACCAGGGTTCGGCGCTCGACGGCGAAGCCGGCATGATCCCCGATCAGCCCTCGAGCATCGAATCGCCCGACGACTCGGATCCGCAGATTCGCGTCGATTCCTGCAACAGCTTCGAGCTTTCGGTAATTCAGCCGTGAGGAAGGAGCAGACGATGATCACCCACATCAAGGAAAAGGGATCGGCGCTGGTCGTCGTGCTCTTCGTCATCTCGGGACTGACCCTGATTGGCCTGGCCATGCTCGGCTCGGCGACGATGTCGCTCAAATCTTCCACCGTCGGAGCCGACGACGCGGAATTGTTCTATATCGCAGAGGCTGGCCTCGAGCGGATGATCGGCGACGTGACCTGCTCGCTGGTCGGTCAGCCCGACCTGGACCACATCTTCGACAACTACGTCATGCTGCACATGACACACGGTCGGTCGAGGGGTGCCGATGGCGAGGCAGGGACTTCCGACGATTCGGGCCGGGACTATGTCGATGTCGAGCACGGCCGCGGTACCTACACGATTGACATTCTCTGCTATCCGTCGACCATCTCCGAGGCCCGTGACCTGGAGTTCGTCGACATGAACATCCGCTCGACGGCCACCATCGGCAGCCAGACGAAGACCGTGTCGAGCGTGATCCGCCTTAAGCTGATTCCGTCGCGCGTATTCGACAACGCATACTTCATGAACAACTTCGGCTGGATGAGCGGCTGGTCTTGCGGCTCGCTCTACATGCACGGCAATCTCAGGGCCAACGGAGACATCAAGCTCTACAACTCCTGCGTTCGAGGCCGCGGCACCCCCTACTACGAAAAGGTCGTGGTCAATGATCTGATCGGTCGCATTCACGACGGCGGACTGATCGCCGGCGGACAGATTCTCGGCGCCGACGATGTCCAGGGAGATTACGCGGACGCCGCGAACCAGCACGAATACCAGGACGTGGTTCCGATGCCCAACCTCTCGGACCTGTCGATCTACGTCAAGGCGGCCCGGGAGTGGAATGGCGGCACCCCCGGCGACGACGGCATCTGGGGCACTCCGGACGATACCGGTGGTTCGACCTTGCAGGTCTGGGACCAGGCTCTCGGCCGCTACCGCACCTATCGCGGCTGCATCGGCTGTAACGTCGGCCCGGACGGCGCCTGGGGCACCGCGGACGACTTCTACGGCCGTGACGGGGTAGCCAACACCGACGACGACGAGTCCCCGTTCATGGTGCTCGATGGCCGTACCCAGCCGATCATCATCGACGGTCCGGTAGTCATCGGCTCGCCGGGGGACGATGGCATCTGGAACACCGACGATGAGTGGGATGCCACGGGCCTGCGCCCGATGACCGGCGCGGTGATCATCGTCGGCCGTGTCTCGGGCCAGGGCAGCATCTACACACCGGGCAACATCTACCTGCCCGACCAGTTGGTTTACGACAATCCGACCCGGCCCCACCTGCCCGGCGACGGGACGCCGGCGGGTACCGGCTATGGCAACAGCGTGAGCACCAACTATGCCTCGATGGCGGAGGAAGACATCGAGGCTTGGCGCCAGTTCACCACCGCCACCTCTCCGGCCGGGACCTACCAGGTACGAGATGCCGACATGCTCGGCCTGTTCGCCCGAGAGAACATCATCATCGGGCGCTTCACCAACGGCGCCTACTGGGGGTCCGTCGATGGCTGGCTCGCTGACCCGGACAATGAATCGAAGGAAGACCTGGGCAACGACAACCTGCCCAACACGGGCGACACCAACGAGGGCAACGGAGAGTGGGATGTTCGAACCTACAGCGCGGACGGGTCCAACCAGTGCGGCTCGGGCCTGATTCCGGCGGGCTACAGCCCGGGCGACGTGGTCCCCGGCTCGGGCGAAGACCTCGACGGTGACGGACGCTACGACGCGACCATCGTCCGCGGTTCGCTCAACAACCAGGGCATTCCCTCCTCGGGATCGTCGAGCTTCGCCTTCCCCGAGGATATCAACGACCGCCTCGACTCCAGCGCGAGCAATCCCAACACCGCCACCCCCATTGATACCGACGGCGACGGATTGATCTGGCGGGGCAGTCCTTTCTGGACCGACAACGCGACCAATCATTCCTGGGGCGAGATCGCCCCCAACCTGCCGCAGACCGATTCGGTCGCCGCAGTGCTCTACACCAACCACGCCATCGCCGGCGTACAGATTCGCGGCCCGTCCGGCTTCCACGAGTACTTCGGCGCGTTCGTCGCCCGGGTCGAAGCGACGGTCGGTTCGTCGATCTCCGTCTTCACCCACGACCCGCGACTGCTCGGTGGCGCCAAGGACTTCGGTCTTTACCTGCCCCGCGAGAAGGCGATCGAGATCCGTGCATGGAAGGAGGAGATCGTCGAGTGAGGACCGCTTCCTGGTTGAGCCTGGGCGCCCCCCCACTGGCTGCCATCACGGCGGCGTTGGCGGCGCCCTGGCTGACGGGAGCAGCGGCCAGCACCGCTCTGGCTGCCGCCGCCGCGGTCTGCCTGGCGGCGGCCGCCCACGCCCTCGGACGCCCGGCAGGCTCGCCTCGCGCGCTGCGCGTCCTCGCCGGTGGGCTGGCGGCTCTGGCAACGGTCGGTGCCGCCGGTGTGCTGCTCGCCGCACCGACTCGGCTATTGATCAGCTTCGCTCTTCTCGGAGCCGCCTGCTGTAGCGTGGGGGCAACCCTGGTCAGCCAGGCCTGGCAGCGTCGAGAAGCCGAGATCGTCCGACTCCGCTCCCAGCTCGTTCGCCGTGAGGGGGACGTGCGGGCCCAGGCCGACCGCATCCGCCGCCTGGACCTGATCGATCCGGTCACCGGCGTGCTCAACCGCCGCGGACTGCTGCGAGCGATCGAAGTGGCCACCGCAGAAAGCGCGAGCCGTCGCGAACCGCTGGCGCTGTTCGTGGTGGAACTCCCCGACGACCTGCCGCGTCCCGGCGAACCCACCGATGGTGAGCATGGAAGGTGCCTCGGCCGCGCGGTGGGCAGCGCGGTCCGGGGCTCCGATGCCCTCGGGCGTTGGAGCGACCGCCACCTGGCCCTCGTGCTCTCCTGCTGTCACAACCCCCGGCCCGCCGCCGAACGCCTCCAGCAGGCGCTCGAGGCTCTTGGTTTGCCGCGACGCAGTGCGCCGGTCGCCGGCGTGACCATCGGCCCGGAGGGGCCCTGGCCCGCCGCCCCGGAGCTGATGGCGGCCGCCGAAGCCGCCCTCGATGCCTCGCGCCGGGCTCCGGACAACGCCGAGGCCGCCCTCTGGCCGGTGCAACTGGGGCTCAGCGCCAGCGTGGGCGCCTCGCCCGACCACTGATCGGCAGCCGCCCCGCCCACTTCCGAACGCACGACCCGGGAACGGGGCGCGAGGGGAGCGAGCCTCGCCGCCCCCAGGACGGCGGAAAGGCGCCCCGCAGGGCGCCCCTTCCGCGCGAGGCCGCACCCGTCCGCTCGGGGGCGGAGGCTCAGGCCTGGAAGCTGTGGCCGCAGCCACAAGAACTCGAAGCGTTGGGATTCTGCACCGTGAACCCGGAGCCGTTGAGGCTTTCCACGTAATCCACCGTCGCCCCTCTCAGGTAATTCATGGACAGCGGATCGATCGCCACATCGACCCCATGGATCTCGCCACGGAAATCGTTTTCCTGGGGCTCGTCGAAGACGAAGGCATAGCGAAAACCAGCACAGCCTCCACCTTCGATGAAGACCCGGAAGGCCTTGCCCGCAAACTCTTCGTTACCTTCCGCATAGGTCCGGATCTTGCCGGCGGCGGTTTCCGTCAACTGGACTGGGAACTCGTTGGTCGTTGCACTCATCGAATCATCTCCCGAAACATGCCGGCCCGAGGATAGATCGGTGTCTCACCGGGCGGCTGACAAACATTTCGGACTAGTTTAGTCTCCATTCCAGTCAGGATCAAACCCTCCGGTCACCGGCACCCCTCGGCAGAACTGGATCTTCCGGTATCATTCCCCAAACATCCCCCCAAGGCGGAGCGAGAATGAACAGCAGGCGTGTCGTGATCACGGGTATGGGTGGGGTCTCATCCATCGGGACCGGCCTGACGAACATCGCCCAGGCCCTTCGTGAAGGTCGATCGGGTATCACCCACGTGGACGACTGGGCCGAAAGAGGCATCTACTCGCGGGTCGGCGGTCTTCCCGAGCCCGAACCCGACTCGCCGATCACCACGCGCAAGGCCGCGAAGACCTCCAGCTCCTGTGGACTGATGGCCATGCGCGCAACCACCGAGGCCCTCGAGCAGGCCGGGCTGACGGTCGAGCAGGTGCGCGGGAGCCACCTGCCGGTGCTGATCGGCTCCGGCACCGGCTCATCGATCGAGAACCACCGCATCGCCGCATCGGTCGAGAAGTATCACAGCACGCGGCGGGTCAGTCCTTTCGGCGTGCCACGGGTGATGGGCTCGACGGCATCAGCCAACGTCTCGGTGGCGCTGGGCGTCAAGGGCGAGAGCTGGTCGGTCTCCTCGGCCTGCTCCACCGGCTCCCACGCCCTGGGCCTGGCTGCAATGATGATCCGCTGGGGCCGCTACGACCGGATCCTCGCCGGCGCCGCCGACGAGATCGACTGGTCGCGAGCCGGCGCTTTCGACGCGATGCGCGCACTCTCCCGGGGCTTCAATGACCGCCCCGAGCAGGCATCCCGTCCTTTCGACCGTGATCGCGACGGCTTCGTGATCAGCGGCGGAGCCGGCGTGCTGCTGCTCGAGAGCCTCGAGGCAGCTCTCGAGCGGGGCGCGCCGATTCAGGCCGAGATCCTCGGCTTCGGCGCCAACTCCGACGGGCGAGACATGGTCGCGCCCGACCCCTCGGGAGCCGCGGCTGTCATGCGCCTGGCCCTGGAAGAGGCCGGCATCGCCCCCGATGAGGTCGACTACGTCAACGCCCACGGCACCTCCACGCCCCAGGGCGACCCGTCGGAAGCACGGGCCATGGAGGAAGTCTTCGGCAACCGCCAGCCGTGGATCTCATCGACCAAGTCGATCACCGGGCACGCCATCGGCGCAGCCGGTTCTCTCGAGGCGATCTACTCGGTGCTGATGCTCCAGGAAGGTTTCGTCGCCCCGAGTCGCAACGTGGAGAACATCGACCCGGATTGCTCCCACCTCAACCTGGTCACCGAGACCAATTCCCTCGCGCCGCGCATCGCGCTGTCCAACAGTTTCGGCTTCGGGGGCACCAACGCCTGCCTGGTCCTGGGCCGCTGGGAGGATGGGACAGCCTGATGACCCCGGACAGCGTGGTTCGGCCTGCCCGAGATCTCGCACCGACAACCTGGCGCAGGCGCCTGGAGGCCTGCGTGATCAGCCTCGCCGGAGGCCTGGTCTGGTACGTCTCGGCTCGCTGGAACGCCACCGGCCCGCTGCTGGCCGTCGCCCTGGTTCTGCTGGTCACGCCCGCAGCCGTGGAGCGCTGGCGCGCCCCCCTGTGGGGCTACCTGCCCGGCCAGTTGCTCTACGCCGTCATCGGCCACCTGCCGGCCTACCGCTACGGCCTGGTGGGGTTGATCGCCTTTCCCCTGGCAATCACCTGGAGCTACTCCAGCCAGGCCGTGGCCACCGCAGTCCTGCGCCGCACCACACGCCTGCCGGCCTGGATCACCGTTCCCCTGGGGCTGGGAGTCGGCGAGTGGCTCCGCCCCTGGCTCAACCCCGGCAACTTCAACATGTACCAGATCGGCTCGTTCCTCTTCGACTGGCCGATCTGGATTCAGTCGGCGGAACTCATCGGCGCCCCGGCACTCTCCGTTCTCGTCACCGTTCCCCTGGCCGTCGGCGTCGAGGCGATCCGGGCGGCGACAGGCACGGCGAGCTGGCGCTCGGTACGCCGCGGTGCAGGGGTCGCGATCGCCATCGTGGCGCTGCTCGGAATCTACGGCGCGATTCGTATCGACCAGGTGCAGGGCGAGATCGGACCACGGCTGGCGGTCATTCAGCCCAGCCTCGACCATGGCCCCGAGCTGACCGATGCGGTGGTCATCGCTCAGCAGCAGATGACCGCCCAGTGGGTCGAACCCGGCGAGGTGGACATGGTGGTCTGGCCGGAGAACGCGATCCTCGCACCATACGGCGACACGTCGGCGTACCACGGCGCGGTGGAATGGGCCACGACCTCCCGGCAGGCGCCATTGCTTTTCGGCGCCCAGGGCTTCGACCCGATCGAAGGCCGGCGGCCGACCAACAGCGCGTTCCTCGTCGCTCCGGGAGGGGCCCTGATCGGGCGTTACGACAAGGTAGTTCTGTTTCCCTTCACCGAGCGGCGCGTCTTTCCCGCCCTCGAGCGGCTGTGGCCCTGGCTGTCGAAACAGATCGTCCGGCTGACCCTGGCGACCTGGCGCGATGCACCCAATGGCTGGGCTGCGCCGACACCGATTCCGATGACCGCCGAACTCGGTGGCCGTACCTGGACCTTCTGGACCCCGATCTGCTACGAGACCTGCTACACACGACCGGCCCGCATCGCGCGACGGAAGGGCGCACGTTTCTTCGTCAACCTCACCTCCGAGGGCTGGCTCGGCTGGGGCCCGACCCACAACATGCTTGCGGTGAGCATCCTCAGGGCGGTCGAAAACCGGGTCGGCGTGGTGCGCGCGGCGAACGCCGGCATCTCGGCCTTCATCCTCCCTTCCGGCAGAATCGACACCTACTTGCGGGGCCACAGAACGGGTGGCGTGCTGCTCGAACGCGGCGTGGCCAAGCACAGAGTCGTGGCAGGCCCACCCGAGCCGACGGTTTATGCCAGAATCGGTTTGTGGATCGATCAGCTATGGATGGCGCTGGCGGTCGTGCTGGTCGCCTTCTCCCTCGGGAGACGATGGCGGGAGCGGCGGCGGGCGGCCCGCGGCCGCTTCGATCCGGAGGGGATGTGAACTCTCAGCCACTGGAAGTCGGGCCCGAGCCGGG
>JALTMS010000596.1 GCA_027001345.1 Acidobacteriota bacterium
TAGCTCTCGGCCTCCCGGGCGATACGGTCCATCATCCTGACCGACTCCACCGGGTATTCGCCCGAGGCGGTTTCCGCCGAGAGCATCACGGCCCAGGTGCCATCGAGCACCGCGTTGGCCACGTCGAAGACCTCGGCCCGGGTCGGGCGACTGCTGGCGCGCATCGACTCGAGCATCTGGGTGGCGGTGATCACCGGCTTTCCCGCCGCGTTGCACGCGCCGATGATCCGCTTCTGCTCGATGGGCACCTGCTCGGGAGGCAGCTCCACGCCCAGGTCGCCCCGGGCGACCATCACGGCGTCGGAACCGGAGATGATGCCATCGAGGTGGCGGACGGCGGGGATCGTCTCGACCTTGGCCACCAGCTTCTGGTGACCGCCGCGGCGCCGGATCAGTCGGCGTGCCTCGGCCACGTCTTCCGCCCGACGGACGAAGGACAGGGCGATGAAATCCACATCGGATTCGATGGCGAAGGACAGGTCGCGTCGATCCTTGGCGGTCAGTGGAGAGCGGACTGCCGTGGCCTGGGGCAGAGAGAACCCTGCCCGGGGCAGCAGCGAGCGCCCTTCGAGCACCGTGCAGTAGACCCGGTGGCCGTGGACCCGATCGACCTGAACCCGTACGGCTCCGTCGGCCAGCAGGATCTCGTGGCCTCGGGCTGTTTCCTCCGGCAGGTGCCGATAGTCCACCGGGAGGATCAGCTTGGAGGGGTTGGTTTCCCGTGCTCGGGTGGTGAGCGTCAGCCGGGCCCCTCGGCGCAGAGAAACCTGGCCGTCGAATCGGCCGAGCCGGACCTTGGGTCCCTGGAGATCGGCCATGATGCCGATCGGACGGCCGAGACGGCGGGCCTGTCGCCGGATTTCGCCGATCAGCGCAGCGTGGGACTCGTGGTCGCCGTGGCTCATGTTGAGACGAGCGACGTCGAGGCCGGCCCGGATCAGGCGGCCGATGGTGCGGCCATCGGAGGACGCTGGTCCGAGGGTGGCGACGATGCGCGTACGACGGATATCGGTGGGCATCAGACGGACTCCGAGCCGGCAACGGTGCGGCCGGACAAGGGAGAACATAGGCGAGTGAGAAGGGATGCTCAAGAGCCCACCCGTTCCGGTCGATAAGCATTCGGGAGTACGGATGCCTGAATCTGTCTGGACGGAGAAAAAGCAAGGCATTGCCGGCGGCGAGGATCTGATCCCGGGTCTGCGCATGGTCAAGGTACTGGCCAAGGGCGGCTTCGCCGAGGTCTGGGAGGCCGAGCAGACTTCCCTCGGGCGCAAGGTGGCAGTCAAGATCCTGCGGGAGGAGCTGCTGGGCCAGGAGCAGATGGTCCAGCTCTTCGAGCAGGAGGCGAGGGTTCTCGCGCGGCTCAACCATGCCAACGTGGTGCAGGTGATCGATCGAGGCGCCTCTCCCCAGGGCCCGTATTTCGTCATGGAATACGTCGAGGGTCGAACTCTGCAGGACATGCTCTCGCGCAGCACGGTCTCCCGCGACCGAGCCCTGTCGATCCTGCTCCAGGCGACGCGGGGCCTGGCCTACGCCCATCGCAACAGCGTGGTCCACCGAGACGTCAAGCCGGCCAACATCCTCGTCTCGCGTACCGGGCAGGTGAAACTGTCGGATTTCGGCATCGCAGCGGTGAAGGCGGCTGCCGGCGGAGAGGAAGAAGCCGAAAGCGAGCGTCGCACGGCCCTCGGCACCCGGGCATTCATGGCGCCCGAACAGCGCGTGAGCTTCGACGATGTGGGGCCCGAGGCTGATGTCTACTCACTGGGCGTGATCCTGCACCGCATTCTGACCGGCAAGCTCCCCCCTGGGCCCGGACGGCGTGCTCCGGGCGCTGCGATCCCGGATCGGCTGGTTCCGATCGTGGAGAAGGCCCTGGCGGCGTCTCCCGGCCGGCGCTACCCGGATGCGGGGGCCTTTCGCGAAGCGCTGGTCAACGCGCTCGAGGGGCGTCACATCGACGACCGGGTGCGGCGGGGCGCGGCCAGCGCCCTGGGTGCGGCGGGGCGATTCGAACTCCTCGATGTCATTCGGCAGGACGAGCGGCGGTCGGTCTACCTGGTGCGCAAGGGCGGCGCCGACGGCGAGCGCATCGTCGTCAAGCGCTACCTCAAGGATCCCGAGGCCCTGCGCACGGTGCGCAGTCTGATTCGCATCGAGCACCCGAATATCATCAGAATTCTCGCGGTGGGCGAGCGGGAAGATGCCTTCATCATGCTGATGGAGCACATGCCGGGCGGCGACCTCCGCGAGCGTCTGGTCAAGCCCCACCCCTGGAAGGAAGCGGCGATCATCGGCCGGGACGTGGCTCTGGCGCTGGCCTGCGCCCACCAGGCGGGAATCGCCCACGGCAACCTCAGGCCGTCGAATATTCTCTTCGATGAGCGGGGCCGGATTCGTGTCACCGACTTCGGCCTTCCCGAGCACTACGCCGGAGAGCCGGGCAAGCGCAACTGGTACGCGGCTCCCGAGGGCGGTCGCTCGCCGGCCGCCGATGTCTATGCCCTCGGCGCGGTGCTCTACGAGATGCTCTTCGCCACCCCGGTGCCGGAGGATCTCGATCGCCTCTTTGCCGATTCGCGTCGCCAGGAAGAGATCCCCCGGGCGATGCGCGAGCTGCTCGCCCACCTGCTGGCCCCTGCGGGTCAGCGTGATGTCTCCGCCGCTCTCGTCGCTCAGCAGCTCGAGGCCATGCTGGAGCTGCCGGAGCCGGACGAGGGGGTTGGGGAACCGGAAGC
>JALTMS010000597.1 GCA_027001345.1 Acidobacteriota bacterium
CGCGGAACTTCTCTTCGGTGTGGCCGAGGATTTCGTCGAGCAGCAGGATCACCGGCGAGCGGTAGGTCTCGGCCAGGTTGAAGGCCCGCACCGTCAGCTCGAAGGTTTCGGGCACCGAGTTGGGGGTCAGCACGATGATCGGGTGATCGCCGTGGGTGCCCCAGCGGGCCTGCATCACGTCGCCCTGGGAGGGCATGGTGGGCAGGCCGGTGCTCGGCCCGCCGCGCATCACGTTGACCACCACGCAGGGAGCTTCGGCCATGCAGGCGAAGCCCAGGTTTTCCTGCTTGAGGGAGAAGCCGGGTCCCGACGTGGCGGTCATCGCCTTGGCGCCGGCCAGCGAGCCACCGACCACCGCCCCCATCGCCGCGATCTCGTCTTCCATCTGGATGAAGCGGCCGCCGCGCTGGGGCAGCGCGTAGCAGAGGTGTTCGGCGATCTCCGACGACGGGGTGATGGGGTAGCCGGCGAAGAAGGTGATGCCGGCCGCCAGGGCTCCGTGGGCGCAGGCGTCGTTGCCGGACATCACCTGCACTTTCGGCTCGAGCTTGACGATGGTCATCGGCGGGACTCCCGGGCCTTCTGGGCCATCTCTTCCATGGGAACGGGGGGATCGATTTCGATGGCGAAGTCCGGGCACATCGCCTCACACATCCGGCAGCGAGTGCACTTGTCCACGGAAACGATGGAGACCACCGGCCCCTGCATCTCGATCGCCTGGGGCTTGCAGAAATCGACACAGATTCCACAGCCCTTGCACCAGGCGATGTTGATCACGATTTCCGCGGGGGGCTGGTCTTTCTTCTTGTGGTTCTTGCTGCCGGTGGAAGCCTGTTTTTCCTGGCTGACGGGATCGGATGGGCTCATGGGCATGATCCGGCACGGGGGGGGTGGGCCGCCGGCATCTGCGCCGGACCTGGACAGAGGTCCCCTGGGGCCTCGCCGGCGCCACGGACCCCTCGGTGCGTCCGTAGCCGGCATAACCGAGGTGTAAGATTAGCTCCACTCCTAATCGCGTGCACCACAAATTTAGTGGTTTTCCGCGGCCCGTCGTCGCTCGGGTTCCCATGGCAGCAAAAAAACCTCGTCTCAGCGATCATTGGCCGTAAATTCAGAGCCCGGCAGGTTCTCACTCGACAGATTCTGGCCGGGGTTCAAGATCGATTTCTCTCACCGGAGGCTGACGTGCTGCGCCGAGCGGGTCGCCGGGGAGGGCTGTTGCCTTTCCCCACCATCGTTGTTTGTCTGCTGTTCTTCCTGTTCCTTTCCTCATCTGCGGCTTTCGCAGCTCTGCCCGGAGTGCACCTGCCGTCGCTGGACGCCGCGCGTCCCGAGCTGCTCGGGGATCCCATTTCCGAAGGGGGCCTGCTGGTGGTGGCCTTCGGTCCGGAGGTCGGCGACCGCCAGCGCCGTGCCCTGCTCGAGCGCCTCGGCGGACGGGCCGTGCAGGCCATTGCCGACCACGGCCTGCTGGTGCATCTGCCTGCTGCGGCGGTCGGGGCCCTCGCTGCCCGGCCCGAGGTCGAGGGGATCGAACCCTTTCATCCCGCCTGGCGTCTGGCTCCCGCGATCCGAGCAGCCGAACGACTCGAGGCGGGCAGCGAGCTGCGCCTGACGGCAGACTCCTTCGTCTCCGCCGAGGCTCTGGGCCGGGCGCTGGTCGCCACTGGAGCCACCGTGCTCGAGCAGTGGCCCGGGGGCGCGCGGGTGTCGGTCGACGACCTGAACCAGGCGCTGGCTCTCGCTCGTCTCGACGGTGTGCTCTACGTCGAGCCCCGGGTCGAGGCCAGGGTGTACAACGATTCGTCCCGGGGAATCTGCCAGACCTCCGAGATCGGCAACGAGCGGGTGCATCAGAAGGGGATCCGCGGACTGGACGAGATCATCGCGGTGATGGACACGGGGATCGACACCGAGCACTGCTGCTTCGATGCCAGCGGCAAGATCGTCGACAACCGGGCCTGGGGCGGGGGTGTGCTGGGAGCGTTGTGCGGCAACGATCACGGGACTCACGTCAGCGGCACCGCGGCCTGCTCCAACGCCGGGGACCACGACGGTCTGGCACCGGATGCGCAGATCATCCTGCAGGACATCCAGGCCGGCGGGTTTGCCGCTTGCAGCCTGGGTTCGGTCTCGCCCCCTTCCGATCTGGCCTCCGCCTGGAGCGATGCCTACAGCCGCGGGGCGCGGATCCACACCAACTCCTGGGGCGGTGGCGGCAACTACTACGCCAGCGGCGCGCGGGAGATCGACCGCTTCATGTGGGAGAACCAGGACTTCCTGATTCTCTACGCGGCGGGTAACAGTGGTTCGTCGTCGGGCAGCCTGGGCAATTACTCCAACGCCAAGAATTCGATCACCGTCGGTGGAACGGTCAACGGTTCGAACTACGAGAACATGTACAACGCTTCGAGTCGCGGACCGGCGGGAGACGGACGGATGTTGCCCGACCTGCTGGCTCCCGCCAAGGGCGTTTCCTCGGCGCGCAACAAGTCGACTCCGAGCTGCGGCTGGTTCACCGCCTCGGGGACCTCGATGGCCACACCGGCGGCGGCGGGCAGCGCAGCGCTGGTGCGCGAGTACTACCGGCGGGGCTTCTACCCTTCCGGTGCGGCTGCTGCCGCCGACGGCTTCGCGCCCAGTGCCGCCCTGATCAAGGCGACGATGCTCGCCTCGACTCGCAACATGACCGGGTCGGGGACCCGCGGGGATCGCCCCAACAATGACCAGGGATTCGGGCGGCTGACCGTCGACGATGCCCTGTGGTTTGCCGACGATGCTCCCGCCGAGAGCCTGCGGGTGCTCGACGATCGGAACACGGCCACGGGTCTGTCGTCGGATGGGGAGGAGCAGGTCTTCGAGATCGGCCTGCGTTCGGCGGCGGCGCTGAAGGTGATGCTGACCTGGACCGACGCGCCGGGTTCCTCGTCGGCCAGCAAGGCGCTGGTCAATGACCTGGATCTGATCGTCACCCTGGCCGACGGCAGCACCTACCGGGGCAACCAGGGCTTCGAGGGAGGCTGGACGGTGGCCACCTCGGAGCAGGCCGATCGGCTGAACAACAAGGAGGCCGTCTTCCTCGCCTCGCCTTTCCCCGGACCGGTGACGATCACCGTCCGGGCCGAGACCCTCGGTGACGTGGCGCTGCACGCTCAGGACTTCGCCCTGGTGGTGGTCGGCGACTCCTCGCCGACCTGCACGGACACGTCGTCGGCCACGGGGGTCGGTGCCACGGTTCAGCACGAGCGGGTCGGAGCCGACCTGCTGGCCACCTTCGACGAGGGGGGGGCGACCCGCTGGACGGTCTATCGCGGCGACAGCCCGGACTTCATGCAGAACTCCCCGGCGCCCTACCGGGAGGGGGTGGTCGACGAGGACCCCTCCCGCCCCGGTGTGCAGTGGAGCGATGGGGGGGCGGCCGACGATGGCCAGAGCCACTACTACTACTACTTCGCTCTCAACGACTGCGACGAACTGCTGCCGTAACCCCGCCGGCGTAAGATGACTCCGATGGGAGTTCGCTGGCGCTGGTGGTGGCTCGTCCTGGCCTGGGCCGGGGGCCTGGGTGCGGCCTGCACTCCCGGCGGCGTCCAGAATGCCGGGGCCCCGGCGCGGGTGCTGGCGGTGATCGATGGCGACACCCTGGCGGTCGATGCGGGCGCGGGTGAGCAGCGGGTGCGGCTGATCGGTATCGACGCACCCGAAGCCCCCCATCGCGGTCGCCCCGGGCAGCCGGGCCATCGGCAGGCGACGGCCGTTCTGCGGGAAGTGGTCGGTCAGAGCCAGGTGCGTCTGCGGGCCGATCCACTGGTGGACGACACCGACCGCTACGGGCGCCTGCTGCGCCACGTGTTGCGTGCCGATGGCAGCGACGTGGCTCGCGAGCTGCTGGCCGCCGGCCTGGTGACGGTCTATCCCCGCTTTGCCTTCGAGGAAATCGAAGACTACGTGGCCACCGAGCAACAGGCTCGTGCGGCGGGCCGGGGCCTGTGGCAGGAGAACCGGGTGGCGCGGATCGGCTGGCTCGAAGCGCCGGAGCACGTCGGGGAGGTGGTGCGGGTCGAGGGGACCATCGTCGGCGGTCGCTGCCTGCGCCGGATCTGTTTTCTCAACTTCCACCGGGACTACAAGCGGCACCTGAGCCTGGTCATCTTCGAGCCGGTCCGGGACCGCTTTCCCGCCGAGCCCGACGCCTACTACCGGGGGCGGGAGGTGGTGGTCACCGGGCGCATCACACCCTACCGGGGCCGCCCGCAGATCCTGCTCAGCTCCGCCGATCAGATCAGGATCCTGCCGAAGGTCAACCCGCGGGCTCCCGCCGCGTCGTACGAGTGATGACCAGTGATACCGCCCGCCACCGCCTGGGTGACCAGGGCTGCCGGCACTGACCCGGTGCCATCTGCGCGGCTCAGGTATCGATCAGCCCCCGTTGTCGGAGCGAGACGAAGCCGTGGTCTCCGACCACCAGGTGGTCGTGCAGGGTCAGACCCAGCAAGTGGCAGGCGCGCTGCAGGTTCCGGGTGAAGGCCACGTCGTCCGGTGAGGGCTCGAGATCTCCGGAAGGGTGGTTGTGGACCAGGATCAGGGCCGAGGCGTTGGAGAGGATCGCCGGCTTGAGGATTTCGGCGGCGCGGGTGCGGGTGGTGTTGGGCCCGCCGACCGAGGCGACGTGGAAGCAGACCGGGGCATGGCGGGCATCGAGGCAGAGCACCGAGAGCATCTCCCGGTCAGCCTCGAAGTAGACCTCGCGCACCGCCGCGTAGACATCCGCCGGCCCGCTGATGCGATCGACGGCGAAACGAATGCCGCCGTCACGGACCTGGCGGATGCGCACGCTCTGCACGGTCTTGAAGGTCTGCATGGCGTTGAGATGATCCATCCACGTGGCTCGCGATGGGAGCCCCATGCAGGTCCTGGGTTGCCGGCGCGGGAGCGGGTGCAACGCCTTCGAGCCGCCAGAGGGCTCGTGCATCGTCCGGGTCAGCCCTCGGCGATCACCTTCAGCAACGCGGCGAGCCAGCGGCAGTGGCCGGCGAGAAACTGCATGGACGTGAACTCCTTCTCGCTCTCCAGGGCAAAGTAGCCCGTGCCCAGGTTGGCGATGGGGATGCCCTGGTCGAGGAAGGGATCGACGCCGGTGCCGCCCCGGATCGGTCGGACCCGGGTCTCGACACCGACCATCGTGGCGGCCTTGCGGGGTAGATCGACCAGGTAGGGATGGTCCTGCATGCGGGGCGCCATGTTCACGTATTGCTGGGTGACCGTGCTTTCGAGACCCCGGTCGGCGGCCAGGTGCGTGACGTGCTCTTCCCGCTGGCGCAAGCCCTGCTCGCTGAAGTCGCGCAGGCGCACGTCGAGACGCAGCCCACCCGGATCGGCAGGGACGGCCCGATAGGGATTCGAATAGCCCTCCTCGTCGGAGGAGTCTTCCGAGAGCAGCACGAAACCGGGGTCGGAGGCGATGAAGTCCCGCACGAAGCGCAGCATTTGCAGGGTGGCGTCATCGGTGCCGGCGGGAGCCGGACGCAGATCTCCCACCGACCAGCTCGCGCCGCGGCGTTCGTGGGGGCCGACCACCCGGCCCACCGCCTCGGCGAGGGCCGCCCTTTCGGCCTCGCCGGCCACCAGGAAGGTCAGCTCGGCATTGCATTCGCGCTCCTCGCTGGTGACGAAGCCCACCGGGACGATCTTCTCCGGCAGCAGGCCGGCGCGCTCCACCTCGCCGAGCACCTCGGCGCCCAGCCGGGTCGCGGAGCGGTAGCCTTCTTCACGGGCGGTGCAGCCGTGGGTCGTCACGCCCCGGATCGTCACCGGCACGGCCCGACCCGTGGCCGGGGTGCCCTCCAGCGGCCGGGGTGGGAAGAACACGCTGGCCTGGGAGGCGTTGAAGTTGGCCACGTTGGTCTCGTAGGGCAGGAAGCCATCGACGGTGAAGCCGAAGGCCACGCCCCGAGCGGCGAGCAACTTCGACAGGCTCTCCACCGCCGCGTGACGGCCGATCTCCTCGTCGGGGCGGCCGATCAACACCAGCGGCGGATGGGGCAGGTCGGGATGTTCGGCGAGCACTTCCACCAGGCTCATCAGGTGGGCCAGACCGAGCTTGTCGTCGAGACCCACCGGAGCGGTGCCGGGTCCGAAGAGGATGTCGTGGCCGAGGTATTCCCGGGTGGCGGGATAGGTTTCCACGTCGACCCACAGACGGTCGTTGGCGGGGAAGGGGATGCGTGAGCCGTCCCAGGCCTCGATCAGCTCCAGCCGCGGCGGATGGGCCGTTCCCTTGGAGGTGTC
The DNA here is from genome assembly GCA_027001345.1 of Acidobacteriota bacterium. Classification (GTDB taxonomy): domain Bacteria; phylum Acidobacteriota; class Polarisedimenticolia; order J045; family J045; genus JALTMS01. The sequence continues at coordinate 6,289 of JALTMS010000597.1, forward strand.
GAGGTGGACCATCATCGCCACCGGTGGCCTGTCCGCGCCAACTCCCCGGCCCTCGAGGCTGGCGATCACGTTGGCAAAGTCGTCCCGCTCGACCCGCGCCCCCTGGCGCTCGAAGAAAGCGCCGACGAAATCGGCCAGCTTCTTCTGTCCCTCGGTGCTGGGGATGGTCTGGGAGTTCTCGTCGCTCTGGCTGTCGATGGCGACGATGCTCTCGAGGTGGGCGCGGGAGCGCTCGGCCAGGCGGCGATCGTCGATGGAGAGAGTCAAACGGGCGTCGTTCATCGTGGGCTCCTCGTGGATGCAGGCCAGGATACCTCGCGTGCGGGCCGGGGGAAAAACGGCCCCGCCGACCGGGGCGCGGCGGGGCCGACAGTCCGAAGGAGGTCGGGCTACTTCGCTCCCCCCGAGCCTCCGCCGAGATCCGGGACGAGTTCGTCTTCTCCCCTCTGATCGAGGGTGCAGGTGCACGAGGCGTTCTCCTTGAGGATCCCGGTGCACTTGCAGCAGGCCGAATAGCCCTTCTTGCAGTCGATCGAGCACTCGTCGCCGATGGTCACGCCGAGGATCGAGCCCTGGCAGGAGATACTGCAACTCGATGCGCCGGAACTACAGGCCGTGCCCATGGGCTGGGAGCCGTCGGCGTTCAGATCGAGGGTGGTGACCAGGTGAGCGGTCTGCGCCTCGGCGAAGCTAGGCGGAGGCTCGAGATCGCCGCCCCGATCGCGCAGCAGTCGGCCACCGACGGCCAGCAGGGCCAGCCCGCCCCGCAGATCGATGCCGCCGGCGTCGATGCGGCGCACCTCGGTGACGGGTCCTTCCTGGTCGGCCACCTCGAAGCGCAGCAGGAAGGGCGCGCCCGAGGCGGTGGCGATGCGGATCACCCGGCCCTGAGAAGTCCGGGTCTCTTCGATGGCGGCACCCTGCCAGTAGCGGGGCGCCATCGCCGGCAGCGGCTCGGGAGCCTCGTAGACCAGGGCCGTATCGACCAGGCCGGGCTCGCCCCGGTCGGCGCGGTCGAGCAGCAGTACGGCGCGCCCGGCTCGGTCGACGCGCAACTCCGCATCGGCCAGGTAGAGATCAGTGGACAGCGCGGCGGCTTCCGCCAGGGGCGAGATCAGCGCGCCGAGAAGCAGGATCGGAATCAGGGGCCATCGTTTCACGGGTTTTCCTCCAGCCGGCTGGACTCTCGCCGGCCCGGACGCCGGCTACCGGGCCGGGCTCACCGTCGCTTCGGGCGAGTGACGACGATTGTTGCGGGGCCTTCGGAGAGCCGGGATGCGAAATGTCGCGGCGCGTCTCGCTGCTGGGAAGGGCGGGGCCCGGTATGATGGGCTGCGGGACGCAACTATCGATGAGGAGTTCCACCGTGCGCCGGATCCATGCTGCTTCCTGTCTCGTGGTGGTTGTTGCCGTTGGCCTGGCCGGCCTGGCCCTGCCGGCGACGGGTTGCATCTGGATTGCCGTGGGCGCCGGCGGCGGTGCGGTGGCCGGTGCCGCGGCGGCCGACGAGGATCGGAACGCGGGGGATGTGGTCAGCGACGCAGCGCTGGTGGCCCGGGTGAAGACCGCCCTGGTTGCCGACCGGCAGGTCTCCGCCCTGCGGGTGAAGGTCCATGCCCACCTGGGCGAGGTCACCCTGCGCGGCTACGTCCGCTCGAAGAAGGAGATGCGGCGGGCGGTGAAGGTGGCCGGGCGCGTGCGGGGCGTGAAGAAGGTCAAGGCCGAGATGATCATCGATCCCGACCTGAAGGCCGAGGACGACGGGTAGGCGTCGGTGGTCCGCAAGCTGCTCGGCGCCGTCATGGCCCTGCTCTCGCTTTCCTGCACCCGCATGGTGCGGGAGAGCGATCTGCTCCTGCCGCCGGGCCGGTTGCTGCCGCCGCTGGCCGACGACATCACGCGACGCAATGTGGAACTGCCCCTGCCGGGAGGCGCCGCGGATCAGGCTCTGCGTGGCTGGTACCTCGAGCGACCGGGCAATCGGCGCACGTTGCTCTACTTTCCGGGTAACCAGGAGACGCTGCGGCGCAGCATGTGGCGGTTGTACTGGATGGCCGACGCGTTGGGCGTCGACGTGCTGGCTTTCGACTACCGGGGCTACGGCTTCAGCGACGGACGAGCGACTGTCGAACAGATCGCCTACGACGGTGCGGCGATCTACGATCATCTGCTCGAGATGCAGGCCGACAAGGCCCGGCTGCCGGTGCTCTACGGCCGTTCGATCGGGTCGCTGGCAGCGATCGAGACCGCCGCGTCGCGCCCCGTGGCGGGGTTGATTCTGGAGGGAGCGCCCTCTGCGGCTGCCGACGTGATTCCGTCCTGGCGCCGCCTGGCACCCTGGTACTATCGCTGGCTGCTGCGCGTTCGCCCGGATCCCGCTCTCGCCGCCCGGCGGCCCCAGCCCATCGATCGCATCGCGGACGTGCGGGCTCCCCTGCTGGCCCTGCATGCCACCGAGGATCGCATCGTCCCGTTGCCCTTCGGTCGCCGCCTGTTCGAGGCTGCGGGTTCGGAAGACAAGCAGTGGTGCCCGGTTCCCGGGGCGACTCACAACACGTTGCGCCTCGATCGCGATCCGGCTCTCGAGTGCTTGCGGACTTTCCTGCAGCGCTGATCGCGAGCCTCGCTCCGCATCGCGGCCACTGGTTTTCACGATTGTTTTCTCTGTCTGGCAGTACTGAAAAAGAAAAAACTATTTTGGGTCTTCCGTCGGTCTCCGAACTGTGTCAGCGTCGCCGGGGTAAAGGAGACTTGCCATGAAGATCTCGCTGCCCATGCCCCTGAGAGTCTGCTGTGTGCTGGTCTGTCTGCTTCCCGCGGCGATGGCCGCTCCGGGGGTCGGGATCGGCATCGACGATGATGGGCGCCTGTTCACGGTAACTTCGGCCACGGACGCGGAGGGCGGCGCCTTACTGGAGGAGCTGGCGCGACAGGTCGGGTTGCAACCCGACGAGTTGCTGATCGCGCTGACCTTCTACATGGAACGCGAACAGGGGGTGGAGTTCCGTAGCGATCCCGATCGCGCCTACTACCGGGCGCTGATCGAGGTGGCGGCGAAGGAGTCGGGTCTCGACGCCCTGCTGGCCGCCGTTGCCGCGGGCAGGCCCCTGCCTCCGACTCCACTGGCGTTCTACATCGTCTCTGTTCGCAATGCCCTGCAATCCTCTGGAGCCGGTGAGAAGGGAAAGGACCTGCAATGCGGGGCGTGCGGCGAGAACGATTTTCCCTATCCGGGGTGTGAGAAGGCGACCGCCGGACCCTGCCTGCGCGGTTGCGGTACGGGAACGGGAAGCTGCTGGGAGGTTGACTCGAAGATCGCCATGCTCGAACTTCTCTTCAGCTCGTATTGAGTGATCGAAACGGGATAGAGGAGCGCCGATGAGCGGCAGATGGGGCTCGTCAGCTCTGCCGGCCCTGGTCACGGGCGCGTTACTCGCGGGTTGTGCGAGTGTTCCCCGGAATCTCCCCGGTTCCTGCGCCGCCGCGGTGCGGCGTTCCCGACCGTCAGAAGCGTCTGTTGGCGATGTGGATCGCCAGATCTTCCGCCACATGTTCCAGGGGACGATCAACGAGAAGGGGGATCCACCCTGGCGCTTCATCCCGGTCTGGTCGGCATTCGATGACAGCGCTCCACCTTCTCCAGAGAAGGCGTACGCCGAGCGGAAGCTCGCCCTGTTCAACGCCCTGACGGAACTCGAGAAGGAAGCGCCGGCCCTCTTCCGTGAAATCAACGAGCAACTCGTGGCGGAGCTGGGATTGCGGCCCTCCCTGCTCGATCTTCGGTTGGCGGTCTACCGCGCACTGCTCGAGCGGGGGCTGCTCCACGTTGCCGCCTGCCGGGCGGATGCCGCGGGGTATCCGGCGCCGGCGGCGGAAGCCTTGCCCGAGGGGCGGATGGACCCGGAGGGAGGGTGCGATTGGGGCCACGACAAGGCCGGGGTCACGGCCGCCGTGAGCTGGGCTGCGGCAACCTCCGAGTGCAGCCGGATCTTCTGGTACTGCCCCACCGGGGGCAGCACGGATGGGCCCGGAGGAAGGCCCTTCGGAGGTGGGGCGCTGAAGATCTCCGATTTCGGTGTGCCGAAGCTCAAGACCTGCGTGCGCAACCTGCGGCGTCTCCGCCGCCGGGACCGTCACTTCGCGGTCCTCTATCGGCGGGTGGTCGAGCCGCTGGCGGAGGAAGCCCGTCGCGTGGATCCGGCGGATCACTCCGCGGTGGTCGGCTTCGTCGCCCGGGTCTACATCGCACTCGAAG
>JALTMS010000598.1:0-602 GCA_027001345.1 Acidobacteriota bacterium
CTGCGTGACAGCGTTGAAGTGTACCAGGGGCGCATAAGCAGCCTGCGCAGATTCAAAGAAGACGTGCGCGAGGTCTCGTCGGGCTACGAGTGCGGAATCGGAATCGAAAACTTCAACGACATACGCCGCGGCGACATAATCGAGACATTCGTGGTGGAGGAAGAGCGCCCCACGCTTTAGCCGAGCAGCGGGAGCCTGAAGCACGATGGTCGTGGGAGTGATGCGAATCACGCTGCGTATCCCCGACAACCACTCCCTGAAGGGGAAACGCCGCGTTGTGAAGCAGATCCTCGAGCGTACGAGGAGCCGGTTCCGGCTGGCCGTGGCTGAGACCGGAATGAACGATGTGCACCAGGCCGCCGAAATCGGGCTTGCATGTGTAGGCAACGACGGCAGGGTGTGCAACTCGGTGCTCGACCAGGCCGCCGACTTCATCGAATCGATTGGCACCGCCCTGGTGACCGGCCGCGAGCTGGAAATAATGCACTTCTGAACCGCCGCCGCGCGGGCCCGCCTTCGCCGGAACCCATTCTTGAGAGGTACGTACGACAACGCTGCAGCGAAGATTGCTCCGATTTGACAGACTATGCTGCTGACTTTAG
>JALTMS010000598.1:612-2724 GCA_027001345.1 Acidobacteriota bacterium
TGTCGGGCTTCAGGCTACAGAGGGTTGCCGAACAGATACAGCAGGAGATAAGCGCGCTCGTCCTGAAAGGCCTCAAGGATCCGCGCATAGGATTCGTCACCATAACGGCGGTAGAGGTCAGCGCGGACTTGAGCCATGCGTGGGTTTACGTCACATCGCCGGGTTCAAAAGACCCACAGACGCGCTCCCTCGAAGGGTTGGCCAGTGCCGCCGGTTTCATAAGGCGTACCCTGGGAAAACGGCTTCGTCTGAAGGTCGTTCCGGAGTTTTCCTTCAAGCTGGATGAGAGTTTCGAGCAAGGCCAGAGGATAGAACGGCTCATCGACGAGGTCCGCCGTCAGGAAGGGTGGGACGACCCCACCCGTCGGCGTGGCTCGCCGGAAGAGGTTGCCGAAGTTTTGGCGAAAGCGGATGAAGTACTGGTCACCTGCCACACCAACCCCGACGGAGACGCCATTGCCTCGTTGCTCGCCGCTTGCCTTTTGTTGCGAAAGCTCGGCAAACATCCCCTTCCCTACTGCCCGGATCCGGTGCCCTACAACTTCGAGTTCCTGCCGGCGGTTAAAGATATCGTGCAAAAGGTTGCCGTCGATCGTGAGTTCGATTGCACGCTGGTGTTGGATTGTTCCGAGCTGTCACGATGCGGCGAACTTCCCGGCGATGGCAAGATGGGCATCCTCGTTTCCGTGGATCACCATCTGACCACCGAGCCTTTGGGCGAGCGCTATTACCTGAATCCCTCCGCGGCGGCCGTGGGCCAAATGTTGCTCGAGGTAGCGGACGCTGCGGGCGTGGAGCTCGATGCTGAGCTGGCGACATGCCTGTACACCTCCTTGGTTTCCGACACGGGCTCTTTCAGGTACTCGAACACCACGCCGGAAGCCGTCCGTGCCGCCGCAAGGCTGCTCGAGCAAGGGGTCGATCCGTGGCACGTGGCATTCAACCTGTACGAGTCGCAACCCCCCCAGAGGGTGATGCTACTGGGTAAGGTGCTGAGCACGCTGGAGCTTTTCTCCGGCGGCCGAATCGCCGTCGTCACGGTCACGAAGCAGATGCTGGAAAGCTGCGGAGCCACCAAAGACATGCTGGATGGAGTGATCAATTACCCGCGAGGCATCAGGGGCGTGGAAGTCGCCCTTCAGGTGCGTGAAAACGACGGGCAGTACAAGTTCAGCTTTCGTTCGGCAGGACGTGTGGACGTGGCCAAGATCGCCATGGAGTTCGGTGGCGGCGGGCACAAAAATGCAGCAGGATGCACGCTGGGTCCACCCTTGCGCAACGCGTTGGACAGCGTCATCGAGAGAGTTGAACGGGCCATTTTCGAGACAGATGAAGAGCAGAAATAATCTCCTGCACGGGGCTCTGGCCGTCGACAAGCCCGAAGGGTGGAGTTCTTTCGATGCCGTGAGGGCCGTCAAGCGCCACGTGCGAGGCCAGAAGATAGGCCATACCGGAACGCTCGATCCGATGGCCACCGGTCTGCTTCTGGTGCTCGTGGGGCAGGCAACGAAGCTCGCGAGATTTCTCGGGCAAGGAAGGAAAAGGTACCTGGCACGCGTGAAGCTAGGAGTGGAGACGGACACCTGGGATGCCGAGGGCACACCCACGAAGAGCCTGCCCGTGCCCGCTCTCGATCCCGAAAGCTGCCGCGCCGTGCTTTCGGGGTTCGTCGGAGAGATAGACCAGACACCGCCCCGGTTCTCCGCGCTGCGCATGGGGGGAGAACGGTTGTACAAAAAGGCACGGAGAGGCGAGAACGTCGAAGTTCCGGCGCGCAGGGTCAGGATCGAAGCCATTGAGCTTCGTGGCCTGGGCGAGGACTGGCTGGAAATGGAGATCGCCTGCGGCCCGGGCACCTACATACGGTCCGTTGCCGTGGATGTGGCCCGTCGTTTGGGTACGGTGGGCCACCTGTCTGCACTTCGGCGCCTGGAGACCGGCGGGTTCGGCCTCGATGGGGCGATGGATCCGCGCCGAATCGGCCGGCCGGACATCGAGCGCAATTTGATAGGCCTTCCCTCTCTGGTGGAACGTTTTTCACCGGTTCTTTTGCCCGACCGCTACATCGACAGGCTTGCCAACGGCAATCCCCTGCCCCCGCACGTGCTAGAC
>JALTMS010000599.1 GCA_027001345.1 Acidobacteriota bacterium
CGTTTACCCCGTTGGTTCTCCACAGCTCGTCGTTGGCTTGGTCGGTGCCGTAATAGAAGTTCACCCCGCCAATCACGGCGGCGTCAACTCCCCACGCACCTATGAGGTTTCCGCCGAAATCCTCGATGCCGATGCGGAGCGCCAGCGGCGTCTCCGCTGGATCGAAAAAGTCTATTCGATCGTTACCCTGTTCCATGACGAGAAGGCGCTCGTCGCCGCCGCTGTTGATGAACAGCACCAGGCTCGCCGGGCGGTTCGTCTGGCCCGGTTGCGACCACAGTGTCTGGTTGCCGGTTTGATCCAGCCGGATGACGGCATCGACTCCCTGGCTGGTGACAAAGAACGTATCGTTGGCGCCGTACCACGCGATGTCGTGCGGGTTCTGCAGCCATCCGCCGACGGAAAGCCTGGTGGTGACGCCGCCTAACGTCCGGGTCACCGAATCATTACCGTTCTGCACCACCAGGATCGCGCCCGTGCCGTCTACGGTCACTCCCTCGGGCTGGTCGAAGTATGCATCCCGGCCGGCAACGAAAGTGATTGTGAATCCGGGAGCCGTGCGCAGCACGACGGCGGGGTTGGCCGTGATGGTTAGATAGGCGTAGGAGACGTGCGCTCCATCGCTCACTGCGAGCTCGATCCGGTACGTGCCGGGACGGTCAGTCCGGAAGGATGGGTTGATAATGTATGGGTCGTTGAACTGTGCATAGCTGTCCACCGGCTTTTCGATGAAGCGCCAGAAGTATGCCAGCCTGACGGAAAACGAGCACGGCGGCTGTTCGTCCGGATCGAAGGATGCGGATGCGTCGAGCGCCACCAACTCGTCCACGTTTACGTCGGGTGCCACGACGTCGTCTCCCGGACCGGCCGACACGGGCCCGAGTACCTCCAGAAGCGCCACCGGTGCCTGCGAGCCGCAGACGCTGACAGAGACGATCGTGTCCGTGAAGCTCGATCTTCCCGTGCCGTCGGAGACCGTGGTCCGGATGACGTAGTCGCCCGGGACGTCGGGGACGAAGGCGGGGCTGAGCCCTTCTGCCGGGGAGAGCTCGGCGGCCGATCCCGCCGGCCTGCCCACGAAGGCGGACACGACGTCGAGAGTTTGTCCGAGGTCGCAGCCGGGGGAGTTGTCCGCGTCGGATACGGCTACGGCGAGCGTTGTGAGCTGGCCGACGGCCGGGGCGGCGGGCGATGCCGCCACGGAGTCGACCTGCGGTGCTGCGTCACCGCAGGAGCTTGCGGTGACGACGGTGTCCGTGAAGCTCGACCTTCCCGTGCCGTCGGAGACCGTGGTCCGGATGACGTAGTCGCCCGGGACGTCGGGGACGAAGGCGGGGCTGAGCCCTTCTGCCGGGGAAAGCTCGGCGGCCGATCCCGCCGGCCTTCCGACGAAGGACGACACCACGTCGAGGGTTTGCGAAAGCCCGCACTCCGGGGAGTTGTCCGCGTCGGATACAACAATGGAAAGTGAAACCAGCTCTCCAATACCTGCGGAGGCCGGGTCTTGTTCGACCGAGTCGACCTGTGGCACTGCGCTCCCGCAACTCTGGACCGTTATCGCCTCCGTGGCTTCGGGGCTGGAGAGTATGCCGTTGTCCACTATGAGCCCGGCGACGTATTCGCCCGGGACATCAGGCACGAACGATACCCGCGGCACATCGTTTTTGTTGAGTTCCGCCTTGGATCCCGGCGGAACAGACACGAACCGCCAGTGGTAAGACAGCACCAGTCCCGAACCCTGATTCTGCTCGGCATCCTGCGAGCCGCTTCCATCCAGCACCACCTCGCTGCCCACCCCGATTGGATCCTGGGTGGTGATTTCTATAACGGCGACGGGGGGGGCGAGCTTGTCGGGACATCCGGCCAGCAGAAATACACCGGCCACCACTACCGCTCCGATCAAGCGTACTTTTCCTTTCCTTTCGGCTTTCATTGGTTCCTCCCTGTACTTTGTCTCAGAGCGATGTCGAAAGCCCGAGCACCGCCATGTTATAGGTTCTTGTGGAGTGCCTGAACGCAATCGCATCCCCACGCCATCCAATCGAAAGTGTCCAATGGCGCATCAGGCCGAGCCCCTCCATCTTCCAGCGCAACTCGATACCGTATTCAAGGAACTGCTCGGCCGCTCCTGCAAGCGTCATGTCATTCGAAGAGCCGAACAGCCCCATGAGCCAGCCGAACCGGCCGGCGATGCCGAACTGGCCGGACAGGTGCCCGGCGGCTTCAATTCCTATCTGGAATCCACCCGTCCAGCTTCCGAATACGTCGTTGTCCAGGAAGTAGAACCTTGGGGAGAGGAAGAGTTTCAGCGATGCCAGATCCGTGGCTTGGTACCACCGGTTTCGGAGGAAGTCGAAGCCGGCCGATATCCCGATTGCCCAGAAGTTCTCCCGCAGGTTCAAAAGCTGCGGCTCGAACGTCTGCGGATCAGGGTTGCGGGATCGGTACTGCTGCCAGCCGAAAATTCCGTCGTAGGACAAGGCGAGATCGACACCACGCACCACGGAATAACCTGCCGTGAAGGCCAGGCTGAAGTTCGACTGTGTCTTGGTGTAATCCTGCTCGACCGTGCCGCCGCCGGCCGAGAGTGCGAACCACAACCCAAGCCCGCGGCCAGGCGCATTGCCGCCCCCCGCCGATGGGGAATGGAAAACGGGCTTCCTGTTCTTTTTCTCCTTTTTCTTTTCTGACTTGATGAGCCTTGCCTCGATGACGCGGTACT
>JALTMS010000600.1 GCA_027001345.1 Acidobacteriota bacterium
TGCCCCCCGCAGCGCCCCTGGCCCAGATCTACGCCACCGACTGGGTGGAGATCCCCCTCCCCCTCGGTGAAGACGAGGCCGGTTTCGTCGATCTCCCCTTCGCACCGAAAGCGGGACGGGCCTCACACCCCGAGGTGCGCATCACCGCATCCTTCGGCGGCGGGCGACAGCCGTGGCGCGGCCGGATCGTGCGCCTCGACGGAGCGATCGACCCGCGCACGCGGATGATTCGGGCCATCGCGCGGGTCGAAGACCCTTACGGTCGCCGCAGCGGCGGCCGGCGACCGCCACTGATGCCCGGCGCCTTCGTCGAGGCAGAGATCATCGGCAAGCGTCTGCCTCGCCTCATCGCCCTGCCCCGCGCCGCCCTGCGGGAGGGCAGGGCGGTGCTGGTACTCGACGGCGAACAACGCCTGTATCGGCGGGAAGTGGAGATCTACCGCCTCGATGGCGAGACCGCCTGGATCAGCGGCGGCCTCGACGATGGCGAGGAGATCTGCCTGACGCCCCTGACGCAGGTGATCGACGGGATGCGCGTGCGCCCCTACCGGTCCGAGAACGACGGCGAGGCCCCCGCGCCATGAAACGGCTGTTCGCCTGGTTCGTCGACAATCCCGTCGCCGCCAACCTGATCATGATCGTCATCGTCGCCGGCGGGCTGGCCACGGTCACCTCGATCAAGCGCGAGGTCTTCCCCGAGTTCAGCATGGACCGGGTCAGCATCACCGTGCCCTACCTCGGCGCCTCTCCCGAGGAGGTCGAGCAGGCGGTCTGCCTGCGGGTCGAGGAGGCGATCGACGGCATCGACGGAATCAAGCAGGTCACCTCTCTGGCCAACGAGGGAGTGGCCCAGATCACCGCCGAACTCTTCCCCGAAGCCGACAGCCAGCGGGTGCTCGACGACATCAAGTCCCGGGTCGATGCGATCGACACCTTCCCCGAGGAGGTGGAAAAACCGGTCATCGGCGAGATCACCAACCGGCGACAGGTGATCAACGTGGCGATCTCGGGCCGGACCGACGAGCGCAGCCTGCGGGCGGTCGGCGAGCAGGTGCGCGACGAGATCGCCGCCTTGCCCGGGATCACCATCGTCGAACTGGTCGGCGTGCGCCCCTACGAGATCTCGATCGAGGTCGCCGAGGAGCGGCTGCGACAGTACGGCCTGACCTTCGACGCGGTGGCCCAGGCCGTGCAGCGCTCGTCGATCGACCTGCCCGGAGGCTCGCTTCGCACCCGAGAGGGCGAAATCCTGCTGCGTACCGAGGGGCAGGCCTACACCGCCCGGGACTTCGAAAAACTGCCGCTGATCGCCCTGCCCGATGGCAGCCGGCTGCACCTCGGCGACGTGGCGCGAGTGGTCGACGGCTTTGCCGAGACCGACCAGGCGGCGCTCTTCGACGGTCAGCCCTCGGTGATGCTCAAGGTCTACCGGGTGGGCAAGGAAAACGCCCTCGACATCGCGGCCAAGGTCAAGGCCTACATCGCCACGGCCGACCGGCGGGTGCCCGAGGGCATCCACTTGACCACCTGGCAGGACATGTCCAAGGTGCTGCGCGACCGGCAGGATCTGCTGATCCGCAACGGCCGGATGGGCTTCGTGCTGGTGTTCATCATCCTCGCCCTCTTCCTCCGCATGCGCCTGGCCTTCTGGGTCAGCCTGGGGATTCCCATCTCCTTCCTCGGCGGGCTGTGGCTGATGCCCACCCTCGACGTGTCGATCAACCTGATCTCGCTGTTCGCGTTCATCGTGGTGCTGGGCATCATCGTCGATGACGCGATCGTCGTCGGCGAAAACATCCATACCCGGCAGACCCTCACGGGCACCGGTGCCCAGGCCGCCGTGGAGGGCGTCCACGAGGTCGGCGTGCCGGTGATCTTCGCCGTGCTGACCACCGTCGCCGCCTTCGTTCCCCTGCTCAACGTGGAAGGCATGACGGGCAAGATCATGCGGGTCATTCCGCTGATCGTGATTCCCACCCTGCTCTTTTCACTGGTCGAATCCCTGCTGGTGCTGCCGGTGCACCTGCGCCATCTCCGCCCGCCGCGGGACGAGGCCACGCTGTGGGCCCCCGCCCGCCTCTGGCGGCACCTGCAGCAAGGTTTCTCCCGTCGGGTGCAGCTTTTCGTGGATCGGGTCTACACGCCGAGCCTGGAGATCGGCTTGCGCTGGCGCTACGCGGTGCTGGCCCTCGGCATGGCCAGCTTGCTGATCACCTACGGCCTGGTACGGGGCAGCTACATCAAGTTCACCTTCTTCCCTGAAGTCGAGGCGGATTTCGTCACGGCCGATCTGACCATGCCCCAGGGCACCCCCGCCCTCCGCACCCTGGAGGCGATCCGCCAGATCGAGGCCGCCGCCGAACGGGTTCAGCGGCAACTGGCCGAAGAGGAGAATGCCGCTGCGGTCTTCCGCCACCGGCTGTCCACCGTCGGTGAGCAGCCGGTGCGCGAAATCCGGGGTTCCAACGGCGGGCAGATCGCCGATCGCAACTCGGGGGGACACCTGGGCGAGGTGGCCATCGAGCTGGCGCCGGCGGAGGAGCGCACGATTTCCAGCACCCGCATCGTGCAGCTCTGGCGCGACGCGCTGGCCCCGATCCCCGACGCCCTGGAGCTGACCTTCTCCTCCTCGCTCTTCTCCCCCGGCGCGCCGATCGAGATCCAGCTCGCGGGCACCGACGTGGCCGAGTTGCGGCGGGCCGGGGGAGAAGAGCGAGG
>JALTMS010000601.1 GCA_027001345.1 Acidobacteriota bacterium
GAAGGGAGCCCCATCCCACTCCAGGGTCGTGACGCCGTCATCGCTGAGCCGTAGCCCCGTCACCTCCGCCGGCACTCCGTCCGCGGCCCGGCTCGGCGCACAGTCTTCGGCATCCGCCCGGCCCGTTGTCGCCCGGCGCGCCAACGATGATGTCGTCGAGACCATCACCATCGACATCCCTGCAGTCGACGCCCTCGCCCGTATTGCCAAACTCTTCGGCGCCGACGATCCTCAGCGACGCGAGCGACTCGATGTCTTTCGTTCCGGTCCAGGCTCCGCGCCGCCCTAGAATCAGGTAGACCTCCCCCGACGCGAGTTTCGTGTTGCCGATGCCAGCCGCCTCTTCTGCGCTGAACACGAGATCGACGAGGCCATCACCATTGAAATCGCAGTTTGCGAAGCCCCACCCGAAGTGGTCTCCCGAGTCGGCGGCGTCGATCCGAATCGGCACGCTGTCCGTCTTCAGGTCGATGACCACAGACTGCGCGGCGGCAGATCCGACTGCCGGAATAACCAGCACCATCGCCAGGGCGATACAGGGCACACGCCGCCGGCGCACGACCCGCTTGCAGGTGCGACCTGCCCCAGATAGCCGAATGCCTCGATTCCTCCCTGCGGGAACTGTGATGAGGTACTTCCTTTCCACTCGGCGGTCGGCGGAGCGCAGATGGCCGAAGCGAAGAGAGCGCATCAGACGAAGCGGGAAGCGAAGGTGGAAGCACGCCGGGGAGGCATGGATGGCGCTGGGCAGGGCGGAGCCGGCGGATACGGTCCGCTTCTTGCTCTCGCCGTATTGTCTACGGTTGATGGCTTGACGCTCGGCAAACGAACCGGGAGCCGGACGTGGTAGAATCGTTGCTTCGGAGGGAAGAATGATCCGACGTCTCGTGGTGTCTCGCGTCATCCGCCCTGGCCAGCGGACTCCGCCGGACGACGGTTGGCTTGCCCGGCCGATCGAAGAGCGAGTTGCGGCCGTGTGGAAGCTTACAAGACTGTGCTACGCATGGAGACAGGAAGACGCCGGTGAACCACGACTTCATCGAACTGTTAGCCATGTTCAACGCTCACGGGGTTGAGTACCTCGTGGTCGGCGGATATGCCCTGGCCGCCCATGGGCATGTTCGCGCCACGAAGGACCTCGATGTCTGGGTGCGGCCGAGTACCGAGAACGCACCGCGAATTCTCGCTGCGCTGGTCGAGTTCGGCGCCCCGCTCCATGATCTCAGTGAGAAGGACATGACGACTGAAGGCACCGTCTTTCAGATTGGAGTGCCCCCTCTTCGGGTAGACGTGATTACAGCCATCGACGGCGTGACCTTCGATGCCGCCTGGCCTGACCGGATTACCGTATATCTCGAGGGCACGCCGGTTTCCGTCTTGTCGCGTCATCATCTGATCGCCAACAAGAAAGCGTCTGGACGTCTCCAGGATCTGGCAGATGTGGAGCGGCTCGAGGAGACAGGTGGCTAGAAGGCCGCAGCCATCGGCGTTCCCCACCAGGCCGGCTTTATGGAGGATCGCATGATGCGAGAAAGGTCATCGTATTCCCCCCCCCCTCCCCACGGCTGAGTTATCTCCTCGTCGCCATCGTCCTGGCTAGCGGAGCCACGCTACTCATGCCGGCAGCCTTCGCCCAGTGTCCCACGGATGAGCCTCTGACGGCTCCAGAGGCCGAGGGAGACCCTCTCTACGTCGTCCTCTGCGGACTCGAACCACCTGGAGGCGGAGACCCCCTCCCCTGTCCGACTCCCAATGCTCCATCGCTCGTCTCCGGTTCGACGCGCGCCCAGGGCATGACCCTGACCGCCACGGTCCCGGCCAGCTACGGCAACGCCCACGCCGTGTGGTGGAAGGCCGAATGGCTCAACGATAGCGGCTTCCTCGAGACGCTCTGGACTTACCGTCCCGTCCAGGGCAAGCCGGCGAACGGCTGGGCTCCCGGTGATTCCGTGACTTTCGGAGCGCCAGGCCTGGTCGAACCCCTCGAGCCACAGATCACTGGAACAGTGCACTGGCAGGACGATCAGGGCCAATGGAGGAGCTGTTCGGTGAACCGGACGGACTCCGGCGACCCGGGATCGATGGTCGGCGCCTTCGGCAAGTGGGGGCTGAGCTTCCACGACAAGTGGTACTTCCTCGAGAGCCTCCGTGCCGGTGATGGAGCCACACCGTGAACTTCTCGAGAGCCCGGTTTCATGTGTTTTCGTGCGGTATCGGTCTCGTCGCGGCCCTCTGGGTCGCGACGGGGCCGGTGCCCCTCGCTCGTGCTCAGGCCGGGACCCCTCAGGTCATCGATCTGGCGACAGACAGTGACGCTGTCCGCATCGATGCCGAGGAACTCACCGATGGCTTGGGGGTGCAGGCGGCCGCCTGCGACGTCAACGGAGACGGGATCGAAGATCTGCTGATCGGTGACTACATCGCCGATGGGCCGAACAACAGTCGAAACGACTGCGGCGAGGCCCACCTGGTTCTTGGCCGCCGGTCTCGGTGGCAAGGTCCGCTCCAGATAGCCTCCTTGCGCTCCCTCCGAGTCATCGGCCAGGAGACGACCGATCGTCTCGGATGGGGCGTTGCCTGCGGGGACCTCAATGCTGACGGCTATGACGACTTGGTGCTCTGTGCACCCAACGCGGTTCGCTCTGGAGGCGGCTCGTGGACCGAGGGACAGGCTCACCTGATCTTCGGCAGCCCGACCCTGTCGGGTGAAAT
>JALTMS010000602.1 GCA_027001345.1 Acidobacteriota bacterium
GGGCAGGGGGGGTATCTGTCTTTCACCCTGCTGCACCTCGACCTCTTCTTCGAGGTAGCGCTCGAGTTCCTTCTTCAGCTTCGCCACGTCTCCCCCGGCATGGCGCACCGTGTTGGCCACGTCCTCGTCCATCAGCAGGGCGTGGAGCAGGTGTTCGGGGCCCGCGAAGCGGTGCCCCTTTTCGCCGGCCTGGGTCAGGGCCACCGAAACGCAGATCTCGAGATCGGCAGAGAGTTTCATTCCGGCTCCATGGTGAGCTTGAGTGGAAAGCCCTCCTCACGGGCGTCGGCGGTGACCACTTCGATCTTCGTCTCGGCCACATCCCGGGTGTAGACGCCGGCCAGGCCCTTACCCTTGCGGTGAACCTGGAGCATCACGTGAGTCGCCTCGGCCACCGACTTGTCGAAGTGCGCGACAAGAACATGCACCACGAAATCCATCGTGGTGTAGTCATCGTTGTGCAGCAACACCTTCCACATCCGCGGCCGGCGGGTGACCTGCCGGGTGCGGGTGGCCTGATCCTCGCCGGGACGATTCGTCGCTCCACCCATGGCGCCTATCCCTCCGTCGCTTCCACCGCGCCATCGACCGCTGCCGGCCGTCCGGTCAGCAGCTTCCGAAGTGCCTCGGCAATGTCGTCGAAGAAGGTATAAAACAGCGGCACCACCACCAGGGTCAAGGTCGTCGAAGAAAGCAAACCGCCGACGAAGGTCTTGCCCAGACTGGCGTAAGGGATGCCGACGAAGTTTGCCTTGCCGAAAGCCATCGGCAGCATGCCCATGATGGTCGTCAGGGCGGTCATCAGGATCGGCCGGAAGCGCAACCGCCCTGCTTCGATGATCGCCTGCTCCCGCCCCATGCCCCGGCCACGGAAACGGTTGACCAGGTCGACCAGTACGATCCCGTTGTTGACCACCACCCCGGCCAGCAGGATCAGACCGATGGCGGCCATCATGTCCAGCGCCGAACCCGTGGCCCACAACAGCCAGAACACACCGATCCAGCTCAACACGATCGACGGCATCACCGAAAGGGGCAGCAAGAAACTCTCGAAGAGAAAGCCCATGATCAGGTAGATGAAGGCAAACGACAGAGCGAGCGCCAGCATCATGTTGGAGTTTTCCTGCTTTTCCCAGCGCCGTGAAGCTCCCCAACCCCAGTCGTAGCCCCGGGGCAGGGCCAGCGAGTCCATCACCTGCTGCACCTGGGCCCGCAGCGGACCGACACTCTCCCGCGTGGTGTTGAGCTTGATCCCCAGCGTGGTGCGGCGGTTCTTGCGCTGAATGTCGCCGAAGCCGCGAGTGATCGACAAATCGGCCAGCGCATCGAGGGCAATGCGCCTGCCCGAGGCGCTGTGCACCTGCAGGGCCGCCAGCTTCCCCACGCCTCGGCGATCCTCTTCGGGGTACTTGACGCTGATCTCGATCTCTTTTTCGCCACTGCGGAAGCGGGGCAGGCGCTGGCCCCGCAGGGCCGCTGCCACGTTGCCCGAAACCACCTCGGGCTGAACTCCGTAGCGCAGAGCCTGCTCCCGGTTGATCCGGATGCGCACCTCCTCGAGGGCATTTTCGAGATCGGGCTCGACGGAGATCAGACCCTCGAGGCGGCGCAGGCGACGCTCGGCCTCCTCGGCGATCTGGGCCAGGGTGGCGGTGTCCTCGCCGTGGACTTCCACATCGATCGAGGCGTCGCTGCCCGACCCACGCTGCCAGTTGACGTACATCTTCACGCCCGGCCGATCGGGCACCACCGCTTTGAGCCCCTCGATGGCCTGCTCGACGGTCACGTCGGTCTTGCTGGTGTCTTCGAGGGTCACCCGCAGCATGCCGCGGTTGTGCCAGAAACGGGTCTGCACATGACGAATCGCCAGGCGCTGCCTTTCCGCGGCGAAGAGCTGCTCGACCTCGCGAAACCAGCCATCGGCCTGCTCGAGACCATAACTGTTGGGCAGGTTGAAAAAGAAGGTGATCTGCCGGCCGCCGCGCTGATGGCGGCTCATCATCTGCACCTCGACCTGGCTCCACGGCCACCATGTCGCCCCCGCGGTGACCAGCACGATCACCAGGGCCAGGCCACGGCGCTGGAGCGTCAGGCGCAGGGCAAAAAGATAGAAACGATGCAGCGGATCGATCAGCAGGCGATAGAGCGCCCCCGTCGCCCGTTCGAACACACTCGCCCGCCGCGTTCCCTCCTCCCGCACCAGTCGCGACGCGGCGAGGGGAATGAACAGCAGCGCGACGAGGAGCGAGGCGATGATCGCCACGAAGACCGGCAGCGAAAGCTTGGTCAGCATGAAGCGCATCATGCCTTCCCGGCTCAACAGAACCATCGGCAGGAACACCGCCACGGTGGTGATCGTCGCCATGGTCAGGGCGAGGGAGATCTCGGACGCCCCGCGCAGCGCCGCCTGGCGCACTCCGAGCCCCTCGCGGCGCAGACGGTCGATGTTCTCCACCACCACCACTGCGTTGTCCACCAGCATCCCGGTGCAGATGATCATCCCCATCATCGTGATCAGATTGATGCTCGCCCCGGCGAAGTACATCACCACCAGCGCGGCCAGCAGGCTGGTCGGAATCGCCAGGGTGATCAGCAGGGTCACCCGCAAACGGCGCAGAAAGAAGTAGAGGATGATCAGAGCAAAGAAGGAGCCGATCAGGCCGGTGTCCCGGAGCTGGTTGATCGAAGTATGGATCAC
>JALTMS010000603.1 GCA_027001345.1 Acidobacteriota bacterium
CTACCTGCACCTGCTGCGCAAACTGCGTGGTGGCATCTGCGCCATGCCGACGCTCCACGAACTGAGCCGCGACCTCCAGCACTCCAGGGCCACGGTGGTCCGCGACCGGCTGCTGCTGCGCCTGACGGGCTGGAGCTCCCTGCGCAGCACCGTCCGCGATGCCCGTGGGCGTATTCGAGGACAAGTCTATGGCGTCCACTCGGAGGCCCTACAGCACGAGGGGTGCCTGGTCCATGACATCGGCTACATGGCCATCGTCGAACAATGCCAGACCCACGCCGACCCCCGTCTGCGCCAAGTGGCCAAGGAGGCCATGTCGGCGATCCTCGGGGAGGAGGACGACCCCCTGGCCGAGTCCCCGACGGTCGCCGACACCGCAACCGGGGACCAGAGTCTGTTTTTTGAACCCAGTGGCCAGAGTTCAAATTCTGAACCCGGTGAGGACCAGAGTTCAAAATTTGAACTCAGTAACGAAGTGATTGAATCCAAAGACAAAATTACCAGAGTTCAAAATTTGAACTCAGGGGTACGTAGTAGTAGTAGTAATATAAATACTACTACTACCAAGACAGGGAAGGTTAAGAATTTAACAGCGCCGCCAGCAGCTGATCCGGGACTCGACCAGCTTCGCTGGCCAAGGAATTTCTCCGACAACGACTACCGCCTGGCCCGCCTCAAGTTGACCGGCGTGCCGCCGGACCGGCGTCAGGCCGTCCTGGACGCCTACCAGTACCGGCTCGAACAGGGCCAGCGTATCCACACCCCGATCGCCTACTTCAGCCGCCTGTGCAGCCTCGCGCGCAGCGGCCAGCTCGTGCCCGTGCCGGCGCAATGGCAAGGCCAGGACGCCCGCCCCGGCAGCCATGAAGACACCAGCGACCTCGAGCGCCGCCGCATCGCCGGCGACATCGCCGCCCTGGAGCAGCTCCTGCAAGCCGGCCCCAACCCGGCGCTCGAGGCTCAGATCGCGAAACTGCGCCAGGCGCTCTCCGAGCTGGAGGCCTCGGCAACGACCCCGGAACCGGGCGATGTGACCTAGCAAAACCTATGCCATGAGGGTGGTACCACTGGTACCACTTCCACCCTGTAGGAGGAGACGACATGAGCCATTTGCCAGCGACAATGACCTTCGGAGACACCGAAATCGCCATCATCGACCACCAGGGACGACCCTGGCTGGCCGCCGCGGACCTTGCAAAAGCATTGGGTTACAGGCGGTTGGACTTCGTCACCCAGATCTACAAGCGTCATGCGGACGAATTCACGGACGACATGACGCAAGTAATTGATTTATCGCCACGTAATGAACTGAAGGTCGCCGAAAACAATGAGTTACGCGACAACGAGGGCACATCACCCACCTCGATCCGCATTTTCAGTCCTCGTGGCTGCCATCTGGTCGCCATGTTGGCCCGCACGGACCGCGCCAAGGCCTTCCGCCGCTGGGTGCTCGACGTGTTGGAGGGGCTGGACCGGCCTCGGGCACGCCCGGAGGCGTCTCCGCCGTTGCCGGAGAACTCGGCCTTCGTGGCCGTGCGGGCCGAGGGACGCTGGCACTACCTCTTCCACCTGCCGAACAACCAGGGGTTCGGCACCACGCTCCTCCTCGCACTGCGGCCTGCCCTCGACCACCTGGGCGTCAACTGGACCGTCGCACGCGCCGTGTGGCTGTCCAGACCCTGCGCTTTCGGGCAACGCTGGGGCATCCACGGCGTGGGGGATCCGCTCGCCAGACAGATCGAACCGGGCGGCGGGGGCACGGTCTCCACCATCCCCCTGCACGAACTCCCGGCCTTCGCCCGCAATGTGACCCCGAATCCCTCCTGCGCCCACTCGGCCGCCCGCCTTGTCACCGCGATCCTCGAGGGCTGGAACGCGCATCTCCTGGACCTGGACACGCCACCCACCCTCGCCCATCGCAGGTACCGCATGGCGGCCTTGCCGGGTGGACAAGCGTCCGAGGGCAACGACCCGTGAGCCGGGGTCCATGGCGCCAGACGACCACGCGGTGGCCGAACGGGCGCCGCGATCAAACTCTGCGTCAGCGTGACGGAATTTACGGACGTCTGCCCCTTCGGCAGGCGGTACACTCAACGCCCGATGACAGCCCATCGCTTCATCGGCCTCGACACAGGAGACAGCAATGACCACGACAGACGAACCCGAAGCCCTGCGCAGTCACTGGCTGGTCGAGATCCACACGCGCCAGGCGGCCCGCCTCGTGAAGGGTCGCGCCGGCGGCGAGCGGGGCCCTGCGATCCCCGGATTGTGGCGGTTCGGCTCGAGGCTCACCGCCATCTGGAACGGCGCCATGCGGGACGACCCCTGGGCCGACTGGTGGCTCCTTCGCGTCGAACAGGAGCTCACCGGCGCCCGCGAGGAGATCGACGCCCTGCGTGGCCACGTCAAGCAGCTGCTCGAGCGCGCGCCCGCCGTCGAAATCCAGGTCGCGGCCTCGCTCAAGCCGATTCGCCTGGACCTCATGTTCACGAACCCCTACGGCTACCAGGGCGGGCACCTGCTGGTGGACTACGACGACCTCGCGCGCCACGTGCTGACCGCACGGCATGTCGGACTCCTGAACCAGGCCACCGCGCAGAAGATCCTGCACAACGGGGCCCGTGCGCTACGGCGGGTCTATGCGGCACCCTCCGGGTACAAGTACACGGGCGTGACGCGCGAGGTCGTCGTAGTCC
>JALTMS010000604.1:0-2411 GCA_027001345.1 Acidobacteriota bacterium
GCACCGCGCGCAGGTGGAGTTGCCCGCGGTGCAGGCGAGCCCGTGCATCGGTGGGGTTGGCCTCCAGCGCCTTGCCGAAGAACTCGAGCGCCGCGGCGTCGTCGTCCCGGGCCAGGGCCAGGCGGGCCAGGCCGTCGTAGGCGGGGGAATAATCGACCCGCAGCGCGAGAGCCTGGTAGTAGGCCGCCCGGGCGGGAGCGATCCGGCCGGCGGCCAGGTTGGCGTCACCCAGGGCGATCCAGATCCCCAGGTCTTCGGGATCCAGGTCGCGCGCCAGCTCGAGATAGGCGATCGCCTCGTCGGCACGCCGCGCTGCGAGCAGGGCCCGGCCGCAGCCGGCATTGGCGCGGGGGGAGTGCAGGCCCCGGCGGGCCGCCCAGCACAGGTCTTCCGCTGCCGCTGCCGCACTTCCCTGCTCGAGTGCCGCCAGCCCCCGCCCCATTCTGCGAGTGAATTCCTCCCGCACCCAGGCCGCGTCTTCGGCCGCTGCCGGCACCAGCGGTGTCAGCAGCAGGAGCACCGGGGCGAGCCATCGCGTCGTCATCGTACCGACCAGCATAGCGCGCGCCCGGCCCCGGGCCGAGCAGGATGCCGCCTGACTCTGCTCGAAGGGCCGGAAGGAACGAGCCGCGGGATTCAGCGTGGGGTGGATTCGAAGCGCAGCCGGAAGCGCAGTTCCCGCAGGTCGGGATCGTGGGGATCGAGGGCGATGGCCTGCTCAATCGCTTCGATGGCCTGCTCGCGGTGACCGGCGGCGGCCAGGGAACGGGACCACTCCGCCAGGGGCAGCGGGTCGTCCGGTGCGACCCGAGTGGCCTTCCCGAGTACCTCGGCGCTGCGCGCCGCATCGCCGCCGTCTTCTCGCAGCCAGACCCCCCACGCCACCTGCGCCTCGATATCGTCGGGTGCGGCGGCCGCCCAGCGCTCGAGCACCCGGCCCTTTCCGGCCTTGCCGTCGACGTGACCGGCGAGTTCCACCCAGCGACGCCAGATCTCCGGGCAAAGCGCGTTCGGGCAGCGGGCGGCGACGGTCTCCAGCGCCTCGAGCGCTCGCTCGGACTTGCCCAGCCGCAGGAGGACCTCGGCTTCGACCACCGCTGCGTCGAGGGCGATGCCCGCGCTGCAATCCGCGTCCGCCGCGCGTGCCGCCCGCGCCTGCTCGAGGGCCCTCGGAGCGTCCTCGGAACGCAGGGCCTCGCGGCTGGCGCGCAGCAGGTCGGCTGGGCTCTGGGCCGTCTGGGGCGAACGGGCCTCGGCCGCCTTGCGGAAGGCCTCGTCGATGCCTTCGATCAGTCGTTCGGGAGACGAGTAGCCCACCAGCTTGCTCAGCAACGAGCCGTCGTTCGGATCGATGATCAGCACCGCAGGCAATTCGCGCACGCCGTAGCGCTCGGAGATGTCGAGACCCAGCCCGCGCCGGGCGTCCACCTCGCGCTTGATCGGCACGGTGCTGCGCTCGAGGGCCCGTGCCACCCCCTCCTGGGACCACACGTCCTGGTCCATCACCCGGCAGTACTTGCACCACGTCGCCCAGCAGTCCACCAGCACCAGCCGTCCCTCGGCCCGCGCCCTGGCCATCGCCTGCTCGAGATTGCCCTCGAACCAGCGGACGCCGGCCCGGCTCGGCGTGAGCAGCAGGCTCAGCAGCAGCAGGATCGGCAGAACACGCCTCATGCCATCTCTCCTCGCACCACCTGGCCATCGTCTTCCAGGCTCGTGACCCGCAGGTCGAAGAGTTCGCCGCGGGGGGCGCCCTCGACCAGCACCTCGATGTAGTTCGCGCTGAGGGCCCGCACGGCGCCGTCCTCCGCCACCGCGTCGAGTCCGAGGGCCGGCAGCACGCGCCCCACGGCGCGGGTGCGGAAAGCCCGGGCCTTGGCGCGGCCCAGGGCGCGCAACTCGGCGGTCCGGGCGCGGGCGAGCCGCTCGGGCACCGGATGGGCCAGCTCGGCGGCGCGAGTCGTCGGGCGGGGCGAGTAAGTGAACACGTGCAGGTAGGCCAGAGGGAGATCTTCGATCAGGGCCAGGGTCTGCCGGTGATCCTCCGGGCTCTCTCCGGGAAAGCCGGTGATCACGTCGGCCCCCAGGCAGATCTCGGGCACGCGCTCGGCGGCCTGCTCGATCACCCGCCGGTAGTGGTGCCGCCGGTAGTTGCGGGACATCCGGGCCAGCACCGCATCGGAGCCGCTCTGCAGCGGAATCTGCAAGTGGGGAGCGATCCGAGGTGCCGAGGTGGCCATCAGGTCGAGCAGCCGGCGGTTGACGGTGCGTGGCTCGAGGGAGTTGAGCCGCAGGCGCGGGGGTACCGCCTCGCCGGCCAGGGCCTCGACAAGTTCCTCGAGCAGGTCGCACAGTTCGCGGCGGGGCTGGAGATCGGCGCCCCAGGAGCCGGTGTTGACGCCTGTCAGGCC
>JALTMS010000604.1:2421-7509 GCA_027001345.1 Acidobacteriota bacterium
CCTCGAGCGTGTGAGTGACCGCCATGGCGGTGTCACCGCGCTATTCCCATCTCACCGCGTCGGCTCGCTATCACCCTGGAAGGCCGCTATCATCGCCGGACAGGGGTAACAACCATGCGACGAAGACCAGGGCCAGCCGCCGTGTGTCGCGTCTTGTGTGCGCTGATCGTCTCCGGCGCCGTCGAGCGGCTCGGTCCGCGCACGGAAGGAATCACGCAGTAGCTGCACGCCAGGTCGCAGCCTTCCTGCACCCGCAGGAACGCCCGGGAGCGGTCGCCGAAGAACAGGTCGATCGACGCCGTCGAGCAGGCATCCTTCCCGCCGAGCAGAGCCGGCAGGCGCTCTCTTTCGGACAGCCCGACCACCTCGTCCACCACCCCCAGTCCCTCGAGGGCCTCGGGCTCCCGCTCGGCATAGCAGCCGGTGGCGATGATCCGGGCGTGGGGGTTGAGCCGGCGCAGACGCCGCGCCAGTCGTCGGCCGTCGGCGTCGGCCTTCATCGTCACCGTGCAGGTGTTGAGCACGATCAGGTCGGCCTGGGCGGGGTCGTCGGTGGGCGTGTGCCGGCCCTCCCGGAGCCACCCCTCGGCCCGGGCCGAGTCGAACTGGTTGAGCTTGCAGCCGAGGGTCGCGATGAAGTAGCGCCCCATGCCCCTAGCCCTGGGCGTCCGGCCCCAGGCTCTCCCGGGCCCGGCGGGAGGCCTGCTCGACCTCTTCGGCCATCGCCCGGCGGCGCTCGGCGAGCAGCCCGGCCAGGCGCTGGTCGGACAGGGCGAGGATCTGCACCGCGAGCAGGGCCGCGTTGGTCGCCCCGGCGCCGCCCACCGCGAGGGTGGCCACCGGCACGCCCTTGGGCATCTGCACGGTGCTGAGCAGGGCGTCGAGGCCGTCGAGCAGGGGGCCTGCCAGCGGCACTCCCAGCACCGGGCGAGAGGTGTGGGCGGCAACCACACCGGCCAAGTGGGCCGCCATGCCGGCGCCGACGATGAACACCTCCACACCCCGCTCCTCGGCGCGGCGAACGATCTCCACGGTACGCTCGGGAGTGCGGTGGGCGGAGGTGATTTCCAGGTCGAAGGGCACGCCGAAGTCGGTCAGTCCGCGGGCAGCGCGGCGCATCACGTCCAGGTCCGAGGCAGAGCCCATCAGGATCATCACGCGGGGGGCGTCGCTCATTTCGGTTTGTCCTCGCGGGATCAGTCGTCGATCCCGGCAGCGATGTCCCGGCGGTAGTGGGCGCCGGAGAAGGTCACGCCGGTCGCCCCCTCGTAGGCCCTGGCGCGGGCGGCGGCGAGGGTCGGGCCGATGCCGGTGACCCCCAGCACGCGCCCGCCGGAGGTGCGGATCTCGCCACCGGGGCCGGTGCGGGTGCCGGCGTGAAAAATGACGATGTCTTGCCGACCGGTGAAGCGCTCGAGGTCGGAGATCTTCTTGCCCTTCTGGTAGTGCCCCGGATAGCCCTGGGAGGCCATGATCACGCAAACCGCCGCCTCGCGGCGCCACTCCACGCGCACGGTGGACAGGTCGCCGAAGGCTGCCGCCGAGAGCAGCGGCACCAGATCGGACTTCAGCCGGGGCAGGATCACCTGGGTCTCGGGATCGCCGAAGCGGACGTTGTACTCGAGGACCCGGGGCCCGTCCTCGGTGAGCATCAGTCCGACGTAGAGCACGCCCCGGTAGGGGTGTCCCTCGTCGGCGATGCCGCGGATCGTCGGTCCGACGATCTTCTCCAGCACGTGGGCGGTCAGCTCCCGGTCGAGGTGCAGGGCAGGGGAGTAGGAGCCCATGCCCCCCGTGTTCGGACCCCGACCATGGTCGTAGGCTCGCTTGTAGTCCTGGCAGGTGACCAGGGGAATGATCCGCTGGCCGTCACTGATGGCGAAAAAGGAGGCTTCCCGGCCCACCAGGCACTCTTCGATGACCACCGTGCGGCCGGCACCGCCGAAGGCCTTGTGGATCATCAGCCGCTGGATCGCTTCCCGGGCCTTCTCGCGGGTGTCCGCGATGAATACGCCCTTGCCCGCGGCCAGGCCGTCGGCCTTGATCACCAGTGGGCGATCGGCCCGATCGATGTAGGCCAGGGCCTGCTCGGAGCGGTCGAAGATCTCGTAGGCCGCGGTGGGAATCTTGTGGCGGGTCATGAACTGCTTGGCGAAGACCTTGCTGCCCTCGAGGCGGGCGGCGCCGGCGCTCGGCCCGAAGACCGCCCGGCCGTTGGCCATGATCTTGTCGGCGATTCCCTGGACCAGGGGGAGTTCGGGGCCCACCACGGTCAGGTCGATGCCCTGCCGCGCGACGAAGTCCGCCACCGCCTCGGGGTCGGAGGAGGCCAGGGGGGGACAGTCGGCGATCTCGGCGATGCCGGCGTTGCCGGGGCTGCAGAACAGCTCCTCGACGCCCCGCGACTGGCGGATCTTCCAGGCCAGGGCGTGCTCGCGGCCACCGCCGCCAAGAACCAGGACCTTCATCGGGGTCTCCCAGGGCGAGAGCGCCAACCCGCCGAGGGCGGGACCGGCGACGCGCTCGCGAAGCCGCCATTATTCAGCCCCCCCGAGGGGGGTGTCAAAAAAAGGTGGCTCCGCCGGCCTTTCCGCAGTCCGGGGACATCGGGCCGGCGGTTGCCGGGGGGCGGGCCCCGTGGTACACAAGCCCCCGCTCGAGGTTCTTCGGAAGCTCGGGCGGAGGTGCTCGGGTTACGGGAAAGGGGTGCGACTCCCCTGCCGCCCGGCGACTGTGAGCGGTGACGGTGACTGCGGGCTCCGCGCCCGAGGCCCCCCGAGGGGCGGGCAAGGCGGAGCGGCCACTGGTTTTTCGAAACCGGGAAGGCGCAGGGCACCGGACGACCCGCGAGCCAGGAGACCGGCCCCAGCACGCAGGGCAGAACCAACCAGGGGCAGGTTCCGCCACCGAACACCCAGGGATGGTTGTCGGCATCTGCCGGCGCCGTCGGATGGCCCCGTCGCCGGTCGCCCCCAGGGCCGCCCGGAGCGGGGCTTTTTCGATTCCCTCACGGGAGTCCTCATCAGGGGTGGCCGGCGAGGAGTCCTGTCCACGACGCCGGGTCTTCGATCTCACCATCGAGGGAGATTCCCCTGGGAAGAGCCGGCCGTGGGCAGACCCGCGTCCGGACCATCTACGGGAATACCCATGCATCGTTCCGTGTTTCATCGTCTCTGCATCGCTGTCTGTCTGCTTGCCCTGCCGCTGCTGGCCCACGGCCAGGTGGCGCCGGCGCCTTCCGGCTGGGTCGCCCTCTTCGCCTCCGATCCGCTGGCCGATCCGGCGGTGGTGATCGACGGTCCGGTCGCCGAACGACTCAGTTGGCAGGCCGACATCCCGGCCTTCCCCGGTGATCGTCCCGGCTCGCTGGCCGTGCTCTACCGCTCCGACCTGCCGGCATCGCGTCTCGGCTGGCGCCTGCCCGAGACGGTCGATGAGTCGACCGAGTTCGTTGCCGGGGCGGTCTTCGTCCTCGACGGGGAGCACTTCGAGGCCGATCCCTTCGGCTTCTTCCAGATTTCCTGGGGGCTGTGGAACGAGCGTCGTACCGGCCTGGAGCGCACGGGCAATTTCGACGACCCGGCGGCGGATACCTTCGAGCTGCTGGAGTTCGACTACTTCCCCAACATCTCGCCCTACTTCGGCGGACCGTGGCTGTCGCCCACGACCTTCGGAGCTGCGAATCCCGACAGCCCGGTCTTCGATACCCTGGGTGCCTTCGCCAACCTGACCTTCGGCTCGGCCCTCGTCGAGCTGCCCCTCGACACGCCGCTGATCGCCACCATCGAGCATCGGGCGGGGATCGATGCGGTGACCGTGCGCGTGCTGCGGATCACCCCCGAGGGGAAGGTCGAAGCGATCGAGGGAGCCGAGGCGGTCGAGCCCCTGGCGTGGTTGACCCGCCGGGAGTACGGCCTCGACACCCTGGGCCTGACCCTCTGGCACGACGGCTACGGCGGTTCGACGCCCGCTCTCGACGCCCGGGTGATCTTCCACGGCCTGTTCTTCCTCGAGGGGCTTCCGAGCACCCCCGAGGAGTTGCTCGATGCGCTCTACTGAGCGCTTGCTGCTGCTCGTCGCGCTGTGCGCGGCGGGAGCCTGGCCGGTGGGCCGGGCTCTCGCCGCCGAGCGTTCGCTGCCCCTCGACTGCCTGCCCGACCAGGTAGCCGAGTGGCGCGCGGCGGGTCCGGATCCCGAGGCGCGCCACGGTGCGGACAACCTTCCCGGCATCGTCCTCGGCCCGCCCGGCCCCTCGCTGGCCACCACCGGTTCGACCACGGTCGCTTCCCTCGGACCGGCAGGCGCGATGGTCTACCACTGGATCGACATGGAAATCGAAGACCGGCCCGGGCCGGACTTCATCGTCTTCGAAAACGCCTTCTTCGTCGGTGCGGCTCCCACCGGGCCCGAGGAGGACTACACGATCTTTGCCGAGCCCGCTTTCGTCGAGGTCTCGAGCGACGGCCAGATCTGGTATCGCTTTCCCTACGACGCCCAGGCTCTCGACGCGGCCAGGGGGGGCAACATCGATCGCCAGCAGCACCTGGCCCTGCGCGGCCTGGCTGGCATCACGCCGACCTTCAGCGGCAACTGGACCGTGCCCGACGATCCCGAGGTGTGGGATCCGGCGGGGCAGGGCGGCGTCTCCGGTGCCGGCGGCGATGCCTTCGACCTGGCCGACGTGGGCCTGGCCCGGGCGCGCTGGGTACGGCTGATCGATGCCGAATCGAACAACGGCTTTCCCGGCGCCGGTGAAGGTTTCGACCTCGATGCGGTGGTGGTGCTCCACGGTCGTCCCCTGGCCTCCACGGCGGCGGACGCCGACGGCGATCGCCTCTCCGACCTGGTCGAGCAGCGGCTGGTGGGCAGCGATCCCGGCCTTGCCGACAGCGACGGTGACGGTACCGACGACGGTCGCGAGGTGGCCGGCTGCCGGGATCCCCTGAGCAGTGGGGAGGAGCCCTGGTGGCAGGTCGAACCCCATCTGTGGATCGAGCGCCGGGGCGAGACCGATCGCCTGCGCTGGACCTGGACCGGCGCTCGATCCACAGATGGGGTTCGACCTGCCACCAGGGCTCCTCCCCACTG
>JALTMS010000604.1:7519-10429 GCA_027001345.1 Acidobacteriota bacterium
CGCCGGCCACCTCCTGGCCCAGGCACTGCCCCGGACCGAGATCGATCCACTCGCCGGCATCGACGATCTCTACGACCTGCTGGCCTCCCCCCTCGAGCAGATCGTCGATGCCGGCGAGTGGATCGATCTCGGTCCGGGGCAGTGCCTGGGCCAGGAGGTGGCCGGCGTGCGCCTCGACCTGGTGGAGGGGGCGCCCGCAGCCGGCAAGGTCCGAACCTACCACGTGCGGTTGACGGGTACGGTGGCCTGGGGACGCTCGTCGGATCTCGAGCAGCGGGAAAGCGGAGCGGGCTGCCCGTGAAGCGAGGACCCGCGAGACGACGCCCCCTGGCGCGCAGCCTCGTGGGACTCGCGCTGCTGGTCCGGCTCTGCCCGGTCCTCGCCCAGGGCGAACCAGCCTCTCCCGTACCGACCGCTATGCGAGAGGAGGTGGAGGTGCGGGCCGACGCACCGAGCGAGGAGGAGGCCACCGACTTCGGCACCGAGGTGGACCTGGGACCCGTCAAAGGTCGGGCGGCGGACCTCCAGGACCTGCTGCGCCTGGTGCCGGGAGTGCGCGTGACCAGTTATGGCGGCCTGGGACGCTACGCCACGGTCTCCCTGCGGGGCTCGACCGCCGACCAGGTGGCGATCTACGTCGATGGCGTCCTGCAGAACCCCTCCCTCGGCGGGGCGGTGGATCTGTCGGGGATCCCCGCCAGCCAGGTCAGCAGCATCCGGGTCTACCAGGGGGCGCCTCCGGCGGCTCTCGGCCTCGAGGGCATGGGCGGGGCGATCGACATTCGTACCCTGGCTTCGGGGGACGGGAAGGTGGGTCCGCGGCTGCAGGGCGATGCCCTGGCCGGCAGCCTGGACACCCGCCGGGCCACCGGCCAGTGGAGTACCGATCTGGGAGCCTCGCGCAGCCTGAGCCTCGGCTTCGAGGCTCTCGACTCCGAGGGCGCCTTCACCTTCCTCAGCGACAACGGCACCGCCCAGACCACTGCGGACGACGGGCCCCGCCGGCGGCTGAACAACCGGGTGCAGGCGCGGCACGGCCTGGCCCGCCTGGAGGCCGGGACCCTGGCCCGGGGGCCGCTGGCCTTCTCCCTGCGCTGGCTCGATCGGCAGCGGGGCCAGCCGGGTACCGAGTCTCTGCCCGCTCTGGGCGCGCGGACCGACGAACGGCACTGGGACTTCAGCGCCCTGTGGTCCCGCAGTGGCGGCGGACCGGAGAGGAATGACGCCTGGTCGGCGGCGCTGGACTGGCGCTCCTACCGGGACTGGCTGCTCGACCGGGAAGGGGAGCTGGGTTTCGGCGCCCGGCAGCAGCTCACCCGTACCTCCGGAGGCGGCCTGCGCCTGGCCTGGCGCGGGCGTCGCGGGGCCCACCGGCTGTTGAGCCGGATCGAGCTGCGCTCGGAGCGGGCCCGGGTGCGGGAGGCATTGCTCGAGCTGAGCGATCGGGGCGGTCTGCGCCGGCGCACCCTGAGCCTGGTGGGGGAGGATGCGCTGGTGGTCGGCCACGGCTGGCTGCTGACCGTCGCCGGACGTCTCGAGCGGCGCCGGGACGATTTCAGCTCCCCCGACGGCGATCTGTTGCCTCCGCCCGCCGCCGACCTGGCCCGCTGGGAGTGGGGCGGTCGGCTGGCCGCCGCTCGCGAGCTGCCCGGCGGGCTGGTGCTGCGCGGGGCCCTGGCGCGCACGGTGCACGTGCCCGGACTCGACGTGCTCTTCGGCGACCAGGGAGCGGTGCTGGGCAACCCCGCCCTGCAACCGGAAAGGGCGCTGGAGGCGGAGTTCGGCGGTGCGTTGCGGCGGCGCGTGGGCCGCGGGCGGGGGGAGCTGGAACTCACCGGCTGGGCGCGTCGCTCGGAAGACCTGATCGTGCTGCTGCCCATCTCCTTCGGTCGGGTGCGGGCCCAGAATCTGGATCGCGCCGCCGGCGTCGGCCTCGAAGGCCGGCTGCGCCTGTCGTGGAGCGGTGGCTGGTCGCTGGAGGCGGGGGGCAGTCTTTCGCGGCTGAGGGATCGAGGGGGCGGGATCTTCGACGGTCGCCGGCTGGTCTCTCGAGCCGACCGCCAGGGCTACCTGGCCCTGCGGGCGCGGCCGGGAAGGTGGGAGATCGACTACGAGGTGAGCTACCTCGGTCCGGTGGCCACCGATCGTCTCGATACCCCGTCGCTGCGACTGCCGTCGCGGGCGCTGCACGACCTGCGCCTGGGCCGGCGGCTGGGGCGGGGCCTGACGCTGCACGTGGAGGTGCGTAACCTGCTCGACAGCGCGGTGCGGGACGTGGCCCGCTTCCCCCTGCCCGGGCGTACCGCCTATCTCCACCTGGGCTGGAAGGAGGGACGATGAAGTGTGCGGGTGCGTGGCTCCTGCTGCTGCTCATCGGCGTGCTGGCGGGTTGTGGGGGCGAGGTGCGACCGGCGGCCGGCGAGCCTCCGGGGCCCGCTGCCGAGGAACTGGGGGAGGTCTTCGATCTGGACGTGGAACTGCCCCACCTGGTGTTCGCCGCCCGCAGCGAGCGGGGCGCCACGCTGAGCCTGAGCGTCGAGATCAGCGGTCGGGGGGAGGGTCGTCGTCCGGCCCGCTTGCAGATCGAGCAGGCTCGCGTGGGCGGCTCTCCCGCGACGATCACCAACCTCGGTGGGGACGAGATCGAGGTCACCGTCGCGGGCAGCGACTGGCAGACCTCCCGCATCGGCCCGCTGCAACTCGAGGGCAGCGCCTTCGAGATGCTGCTGCGGGGCCGTCTGAGCGAGGGGGGGCATCGCCTGAGCGGTGCGAGCTGGGAGAGCCAGTCGGGACTCGAGGGGCGCCTGGACGGCTGGCGGCGGCAGCGCTTTCTGGTGGCGGCCACCGACTTTCTCGCCTCGGGGCGCCTGCGGGTGCTGGCCGTCGCCCTGCGGTGGGAAGCGATCGATC
>JALTMS010000605.1 GCA_027001345.1 Acidobacteriota bacterium
TCCAGCCGAGCCCATCGGGCGAGCCTGGCGGGCGCTGCTGGCCTCGGTGGAAGATCTGGCCCGACGTCAGTCCGTCAAGAAGGACAGCCGTGTCGGGGCGCGGCTCGGCCGACTCGGCACGCTGCTTGGCTGTCTCGAAGCGCCGGCCGACAAAGGAGCCTCCCCGTGAACGATGCACGCTCCCCCGTGGCCGACGCGGCCCTGCGTCGATGGCTGACCGAGCACCGGAGCGCCCTCGAGCCGGAGCTGGTCGGCGACTACCGCGAACTGCATGGGATTCCCGAACTGGCTTTCGAAGAACGGCTTACCGCTCGCTATCTCGCCGCGCGCCTCGAGGCCCTGGGCCTCGAGCCCCAGGTCGGCATCGAGGGCACCGGGGTGATCGTCGAAGTGCCGGGTGGAACATCCGGTCCGACCGTGATGCTGCGAGCCGACATGGATGGCCTGCCGATCGAGGAAGACCCTTCCCACGATCCTGGCTCGCGCCATCCGGGACGGATGCATGCCTGCGGCCACGACGGCCACATGGCGATCGTGCTGGCCGCTGCCCGGGCCTTTGCCACCGGGGCTCCGCCTCTGCCGGGGCGCTTGCTGCTGCTCTTCCAGCCGGCGGAGGAAGCCGGTGGCGGTGCCCGGCGAATCGTGGAAGCCGGCTGGCTCGATCGTCTCGGTGTGGACTTCATCCTCGGTCTGCACCTGTGGTCCTTCGCTCCTCTCGGTCGGGCGATCATTCCCGACGGCACGGTGCTCGCATCCTCCGACGAGTTCCAGGTCGGCTTTCATGGCCCCGGAGGCCACGGAGCCCTGCCCCACGAGAGTCAGGACGTGGTGCTGGCCGCAGCGCACCTGGTGGTGGCGATGCAGAGCATCGTGGCCCGCGATGTCGATCCGGTACGTCCGGCAGTGCTCACCGTCGGGCGACTCGAAGCCGGCAAGGCCCCCAACGTGATTCCCCGTCGGGCCGAGGTGCAGGGGACCTTCCGGGCCGGGGACGGGGAGACCCGCGCACGGGTGCTGCACCGCATCGGCGAGGTGGCCGAGGCCATCGCCCGGGTGCACGGTGTCCGCGCGGAGGTGGATTTCGGTACCGGCTATCCGGCGACGATCAACGACGCCGGAGTGGCAGCGGTGTACCGGACCGCGGCGGCCGAAGTTCTCGGTGCCTCGGCGGTGGCTGCCGGCCCTCCGGCGATGGCCAGTGAGGATTTCGCCTTCTACCTGCAGCATCGCCGAGGCGCGTTCTGCCTGCTGGGCATGGCGGACGAGGCGACGGGTTCGGCCCACCCGCACCACTCGCCGGCCTTCCGCATCGCCGAGGCGGCGCTCTTCCCCGGACTCGAGACCATGCTTCTGGCGGCCTGGTCGCTGATGAACGAGCCGCCGGATTGAGTCAGTCGGGGAACTGGATGCGCTGGACGGCGGCGTGGGAGACGAAGATCTTCTCGTTGTTGTCGGCCGGGTCGGAGGGAATCAGCGTGAAGCCCGCCGACCCCTCGACGTAGTCGGGGGTGAAGCCGAAGATCACCTCGCCGTCGGAGAAGGTCACCACGCACTTGCGTCCCGGCGCCTTGCCCGGACCGAATCCCGGCGGTGGATCGTATTCCTTGTTGCCGAGGAAGTCCTTGACGTAGAACAGCGCCTTGAGCCCTCCGACCTCGAGCTGCAAGGGGACGCCTCCGCCCTCGGCGGGCAGGAGGTGGAAGTATTCTCGACCCGGGTCGAAGTCCCGGGTCACGCCCTTGTGCACGTGCCCGTCGAGGGTGTGGGCGACGACTTTTCTCTCCACGATCGCTCTCCTGCCGCTGGTCGGTCGAAGGGAATTCTACCTCGTCGGGAGTCTTCGCGTCTCATCAGGGAAAGACGAGCATGCGCCGGCGGCTCCCAGGCCGTGCACGATGGGTCTCCAGCCGGTAGATAGAGGTCGGGAGGAGCTACCGGGTGAACCGAGGCGAACTGGTCGCCAAGCTGGCCCGGCGTGCGGGTGTCACGCCGACGATGGCGCGGGCCATCATCGATCTGCTCTTCGGAGCAGGGGACGATGACGGCCTGCTCGCCGAAGGAATGCAGCACGACGGACGTGTAGTCGTTTCAGGCTTCGGCACCTTCTACCTGCGACGTCGCCCGGCCCGCGTGATGACCAACCCTCGAACCGGTCGCCGGAGGTCCCTCGGCCCCGAGGACGTACCAGCCTTCCGCCCCGCACCGCGACTGCGCCATCGACTGCGCTAGCTTGCACGATGCCAGAGCCCTTCGGCCGAAACGCCGTCAGGTGTGGAACTCGCCTCGGAAAAAGCGGGAGGCGCCGCCCCGCGCGGCGCCTCCCTGGAGGAGGGTCATGCCCCGGAGCCGGGATGGAGGCAATCAGTCGCCCCAGAGGATCCCATCAGCCCAGAGGATGCCGTCGGCCCAGAGAATGCCGTCCGCCCAGAGGATGCCGTCGGCCCACAGGACGCCATCACCCCAGAGGATGCCGTCCGGCGCCAGGATGCCGTCACCCCACAGCATGCCGTCGCCCCAGAGGATCCCGTCACCGAAGACCTGAGAGTCGCCCCAGAGGATCCCATCGGCCCAGAGGATGCCGTCCGGTCCGAGGCGGGCCGCCTCGTCGGCCAGGTCCGTCGGCCCGAAGGCTGCATCGGCCCAGAGGATGCCGTCACCCCACAGCAGGCCATCGCCCCACAGCAGACCGTCGCC
>JALTMS010000606.1 GCA_027001345.1 Acidobacteriota bacterium
ACCTGACGGCGCTGACGATGCTCAATCTCGCCGCCGCCAAGGACTCCGTCACCATCGATCCCGGATTCTTCGGTCACCTGTTGCATTTCCAGTCCTTTCTGGCCTGGATCTTGATCCTGATCGTCGCCCCCTCGCTGCTCACCCCCGATCTGGCTCACGGAGCGCTTTCCCTGCTCCTCTCGCGCCCGCTGACCCGGCACGAATACGTGATGGGCAAGTTCGCGGTGCTGGCAGCACTCGGTTCGACGGTGACCTGGATTCCGCTGATGGTCTGCTGGGGCCTGAAAGCCAGCCTGGAGCCGGCATCCTGGGGACTCGAGCATCTTCACCTGGCAGCCGGCTTGCTGCTCGGTTCGATGGTCTGGATCACCGTGGTCTCGCTGCTCGCTCTGGCCATCACCGCCTGGGTCCGCTGGAAGCCCCTGTCCCGGGCAGCGATCATCGGTGTGTTTCTCTTTCCGCGAGCCATCGGTCGGACGATCGACTCCCTGCTCGACGTGCGCTGGGGCGGCCTGATCGATCTGCACCTGGCCAACGAGTCCGTCTGGTATCCGGTGATGGGGCTCGAGCGCGTCGGTCTGCCGGGCCCCGCAGCGGCCGCCGGCGTCCTGCTGCTGGCAAGTCTGATCGCCTTGATCGCCCTGTGGAGAAAGATCCGCCCCTTCGAGGTGGTGCGATGACAGGCCACTGCGAGCCGACCATCGTCTTCTCCGGCGTCTCTCGCTTCTATGGCGAGGTGCTCGGTGTGATGGGAGTCGATCTGCTGGTCGAGGCGGGCATCACCAGCCTGGTGGGGCCCAACGGTTCGGGAAAATCCACCGTGATGAACCTGATCACGGGACTGATCCAACCGACCACCGGCAAGATCCGGGTGCTCGGCATCGACCCGAGCGACAGCGAGGCGCTGCTCGGCCGGGTCGGCTACTGCTCGCAGTTCGACTCCTTTCCGCGGGGCATGACGGGCGGGCAATTCATCGACGCCTTTCTCCGCGTGCATGGCTTCGACAGCCGACAGGCCGAAGAACTCACGGCCCAAGCCCTCGAGGTCGTCGGACTCGACCAGGCAGCCGCCCGACGCAAGATCGCCTCCTACAGCAAGGGCATGAGGCAGCGGATCAAGCTGGCCCAGGCGCTGGCCCACCGGCCCCAACTGCTGGTCCTCGACGAGCCCCTCAACGGTCTCGACCCCCTGGCCCGCGCGGAGATCATCGGCCTGTTCCGCAGCCTCGCCGAGCAGGGACTCTCGCTGGTCATCTCCAGCCACATCCTCCACGAAGTCGATCTGCTCTCCGACCAGGTCGTGCTGCTCAAGGGAGGCCGCGTTCTGGCCGAGGGAGAGATCACTGCGGTCCGCAGTGAGATCCGCGAGCACCCGTTGCAGATCAACATCCGCTGCAGCAGACCCCAGCTCCTCGCATCGCAGGTCTTCGGTCACGATTCCGCTGTGGAGGTCCGGCTGCACGACGACCGCCGCGGCCTGCTGGTCAGCACCACCGATGCGCCGAGCTTCTACCTGTTGCTCAATCGCCTCGTCCTCGAGCACGACCTGGAGATCGAATCGGTCGCACCCGCCGACGAAAACGTCCACGCCGTCTACCGCTACCTGGTGGGCGGTGACTCGGAGGACCGATGAACACCTCAGCTCTCGAGCGTCCGCGCGGACTCGCCCTCTGGCAGCGCCAGTTCTTCGCGACCCTGCGTATCGAGATCGGCCGGGCGCTCTTCTCCCGTCGCTCGATTCCCGCCTGGCTGGCGGCCCTCACCCCGATCGCTCTCAGCGGCCTGATCTTCACCCTCTCCCTCTTCGGTGCGAAAACCGAGGGCAGCGCGCGCAGCCTGACGATGTACTACTTCTACCTGGTGTTGATGGTGGCGACCTTCTTCGGTACCGCCTTCATCTTCGTCAACCTCTTTCGCGGTGACCTGCTCGACCGCAGCCTTCACTTCTATTTCCTCACTCCGATGCGCCGCGGCGTGCTGGCAGCCGGCAAGTTCGCCGCCGGGCTGGTCGCCGGCTGGACCCTCTTCGGCCTGTCCACGGCGATCAGCCTCGAAGTGTCGGCGGTCGCCTATCGGATGGGCTCGTCGAGCACCTATCCGGGCCTCGGCCCATCGACCCTGGTGGGCTACCTGCTGACCACCGTGCTCGGTGTGCTGGGTTATGGCTCGGTGTTCCTGCTGCTCGGGCTCTTCGTTCGCTCGCCTCTGCTTCCGGCCCTGGCTCTGTGGGGCTGGGAGTCGATCAACTTCCTGCTGCCTCCGGTGCTCAAGCGCCTGAGTGTGGTGCACTACCTGAAATCGATCGTCCCCGTGCCAGTCGATGACGGGCCGTTCGCCGTACTCAGCGAGCCCACCTCGGCCTGGCTGTCGGTCCCTGGATTGCTGCTCGTCGCCGCGATCGTGCTCTTTCTCGCCGCCCGGCGACTGCGGGGGATGGAGATCGCCTACTCCTCGGAGTGAGCCTCACCCTCGGCACAGAAGCTGAACGGCGCGAGAAACGCCTGCACTGCCGCAGCATCGGCCGAGGTGCCCGCCAGGTCCAGCGACTCCACCGGAGTTCGAGAATCCGGATCCCGGTTCATCCATACCGCGAAGCGGATACGGTCATCGTTCGCACACTCGATCATCTCGAGCCCGAGCAATCCGTCGATGGTCTCGCGACCGAAGCGAATCTTGCCCCGCTGGCCAGCGTGGAAAACCTCGCCCCCGGGAATGACGAAATGATCGCGTCCGATCATCTCCTCGACCCGGAGGTCGATACCCGCATTGCGCAGAGCGTCGGCATCGTCGCTGCGACCTTCGAAAAAGTCCCTGAGCTGCTGCAAGTCCTTGTTGTCGCGCCCGGTCCGAATGAACTCGATGTAGACCAGCCCCTGGTCGTCGAAACCCTCGCAACGGCCATCCGGCCCCGGCTGCTGGTCGCTGAGGACGACGACCTCGAACAGTCCCAGAGGGGCGGCGAAGGCTGTTGCCACACCCAGCCCTTCCGGCAGGGAGTCGGTACCCAGAATCTCGAGAGCCTTGGTCGTCCGCACTTCGGGGTCGTTGATTTCTCGCGCCATCTGCCGGACGCCGCGGTAGATCCAGATACCGCCGGCGATTCCCGCCACGAGCACGAGGACGACCACGCTCAGGCAGCCCACGCCCACCCATTTCCACACACTGCCTTTCGACTCAGCCACGCTGACTCCTTTCCTCGGAGGAGGACTCGGGGCCCGAGGGGACGCGGATCCGACCTGGAGACCTGCCCGGTCGCGATGCCCCGAGACCGCATTATGGCACCCACCGGAGCGCGATCCGGTCGGCTCCTGGCAGGCGGTCACTGCGGCATCCTCGACGGCAGCGCCTGCGTGCCGAGGGGACCCACCCGATCCCAACGAGAAAAAGCCATGACGGCTGGCCCAAAAAGCTGTATCATCAGCGGCTGCCAAGGACTTAACAAGAAAGTAAACGCCGATTAGCACACCCGAGATCGGCTCGAGCACCCCCCCCGGAGGCACCATGTCCAGACGTTGCCGCCTGACCGGCAAGGCTCCGCTGACAGGAAACAACGTTTCCCACGCTCACAACAAGACTCGTCGGCGCCAGCTCCCCAACCTGCAGACCAAGCGGATCTACGTCCCCGAACTCGGCCGCTGGGTAAAGGTCAAGCTCTCCGCCCGCGCCCTGCGCACGGTGACCCGCAAGGGACTGATGTCCTTCCTGGCCGACCAGGGGCTGAAGCTCAAGGACGTGACCTGCTGACAGGCTTGCCGGGTCCCGACTAACCGAGTCTGACCTCCCCCGCCTCACCGCTGACGCAGCGGCCCACCACCCGGGCGCCCCCCAGGGCGCCGCAGAGGTGTTGTGCCCGGTCTTCGGCACAGGCGATCAGAAGCCCGCCCGAGGTCTGGGGATCGAGGGCCAGGTCGACTCGCAGGGGGTCGACCCCCTCGGCCAACACCAGACTCTCGCCGAGGCTCTCCCGGTTCTTGCCGGCACCGACGGGGACGAAGCCCTGCCCGGCGGCCTCGAGGGCGCCATCGAGCAGCGGTAGATCTTCCAGGTGCAGCTCGATGGCCAGAGACGAGGCCAGAGCCACTTCCGCTCCATGACCGGCGAGGCCGAAGCCGGTGACGTCCGTCACGGCGCTGGGCTCGACCCGGCGTGCGGCCTCGGCGGCTCTGCGGTTGAGAGCGGCCATCGAACGCACCGCCCGGGAGAGATGGGCCGGCTCGACCAGGCCGGCCCTGGCAGCAGTGGTGATCACGCCGGTACCCAGCGCCTTGGTCAGCACCAGCACATCTCCGGGCCGGGCGCCGCCGTTGCGCCAGATGCATCGCGGATCGACCTTGCCGGTCACCGCCATCCCGTAGAGCAATTCGGCTCCCTCGACGGTGTGGCCCCCTGCGAGCACCGCTCCCGCCTCGGCCAGGGCGTCGAGGCCGCCCCGGAGGATCTCCTTGAGCACCTGCCGGTCCGTGGTGGCCAGGGGGAAGGAAACCAGGTTCATGCCCGCCAGGGGTGTGCCCCCCATGGCGTAGACATCGGACAAGGCATTGGCCGCGGCGATGCGTCCGAAGGTGAAGGGGTCGTCCACCATCGGCGGAAAGAAGTCCACCGTGTGAATCAGGCCGAGATTCTCGTCGATGCGCACCACCCCGGCATCATCGGCGCTCTCGATGCCCACCAGCAGGTCTTCGGACTCGACTCGGGGCAGGCCGCAGAGCACGGTGTCGAGCACGCCCTTGGCCAGCTTGGCTCCGCAGCCCCCGTAGGCACTCGCGCGGCTCAGGCCGGGGTCGGCCACGGGCTCGGCGGCCGCGAGACTGCTCGGCAGCCAACCTGCGCCGGCTGCCCGAAAGACCTGCTCGGGCGCCGGACCGCTTTCAGCCAGCAGGGCCTCGAGGCGCGGAGCGTCGCCCCATCCTACTTCGAGCACCACACCGCACTCGGAGCTGACCGCCCGGGGCGCGGGAATCACGTCCACATCGAGTCCGGCCTGCCGCGCCAGCCTCTCGGCCTGCAAGACACGCTGAACCGTGCCGAAGACCACCAGCAGTTCTCTCATCGGTGCCTGTCCTCGAGCCGCGCGACAAGGGCCTCGACCAGCCTCCTGGCGTCGGCGGCAGTGGCCAGCGGGCCGAAGGAAGCCCGCAGGGTGCCCGCAGGGAAGGTGCCCAGGCAGCGGTGGGCAGCGGGCGCACAGTGCAGCCCCGCGCGCAACGCCAGGCCCCAGTTGCGATCGAGCCAGGCGGCCAGCTCGCCGCTGTCTTCGCCCTCCACGGTGAACGCAACGATGGCCACCGCCTCGTCGACCGGACGCAGACCGTGGAGGCGGAGGCCGGGGACCTCGCCGAGCCGCTCGCGCACCTCGCAGACCAGGCTGGAAGAGCGGCGGGAGAGCGTCTCGAGCCCTTGCCCTTCGATCCATTCGAGGGCCGCTCCGAGACCCGCGATGCCCACCGCGTTGGGCGTACCCGCTTCGAGAGCATCGGGCCACGCTTCGGGCATCTCCTCGCTCTCCGAGTGCGAGCCCGTCCCGCCCCGCAGGAGGGGACTCAGGCGGCGCCCCTCGGCCAGCAGCAGCAACCCCAGCCCCGGGGGGCCGAGCAGCCCCTTGTGGGCCGAAGTCACGTAGGCGGCCACAGCGGAGTCGTCAAAGGCAAAGGGGCGAGCCCCGGCGGCCTGAGCCCCATCCACCAGCAGCGGCACCGGGGCAATGGCCCGGGCGATCTCCTCGACGGGCTGGACCAGACCCGAGACGTTGGAAGCATGGGCGATGACCACCAGGTCGGTGGAGCGGGCCCGGGTGGCCCGCCGCACGGTGGACGGATCGAGCGCGCCCCCCGGCTCCCCCGCCAGAACCTCCACCTCGAGCCCCAGCCGGCGCTCGAGGTGACGCAGCGGACGCATCACGGCGTTGTGTTCGAGGGCCGAGACCAGCACCCGGCCACCCGGCGGAAGCCATCCGTTCAACAGGGCGTTGAGCCAGTAGGTCGCACCGGGACCGAAAAACAGCCGCTCGGGAGCGCAGCCGAGCAGCCCGGCGGCGGCGGCGCGCACCGTCTCGATCCGGCGCGCAGCGGCGACGGCCAGGCGGTGGCCGCCACGGCCCGGATTTCCTGCTTCCTGCTCGAGAAAGCGGCTCATCGCGGCGGCGACCCCCGGCGCCTTGGGAAAGGCCGTCGCGGCGTGATCGAGATAAACCAGCTCGCTCATGGCCGCACGGTGGTCGCCGCTGCGGCCAGTACGGTGGCGATCTCCAGCATGTCGGTGACCCGCCCGACCCGCAGGCTGTCGGCCAGCTCGTAGTAGCTCAGGCAGGTGCCGCAAGCGATGACCTTGGTGCCCGCCTGCTCGAGAGCGCCGATGTCGTCGAGCAGAGCCGAACCCTCGCAGCAAAGCCTGACCCCCGTGTTGTAGAACACCGCGATCTCCGGCTGCCGTTCGAGCTGCAACTGGGTCTTGATCAACGAGCGCAGAAGCAGCGTTCCCAGCTCGGGATCACCTTCGCCCATGCGATCAGAGCCGATCTGGAGCACGACGGATCCGGTGGGCACGCAGCGGATCTCCGCCTCGGGCGTCGTAGTGGGCGCCGCTACGGGTGGAGCCTCCTCCCGCACGTGGATCTCCAGCAGAAAGCCGCCTTCATCCAGCGGCTGCTGCTGTACCTCAGCCCCCCGGGAGGTGGCAAAGCGTGTCACGTTGGAGCGCGCCAGCTCGTCGGCCACCTTCAGTCTCAAGGCGCGTTCGCCCTGCTCGAGCCAGCGCCGAAGTTCGAGCACGGGCCCCGGACAGGCCAGTCCCCTCAAGTCCAAATCCTTCATCGCTTTCTCCGTCTGAGCGGTGGCCCGAAAAGATCACACCCCTGGGGCCAACCTCGAGAAATGCAACAACTTACGACCACTCCGACGCATCTTCGACCCGGCCGGTGCGCAACTCGTGGCATGCCAGGGAGGCGAATGCGGGCCGTGCAGCGTTTTCGGGGCACCTTCCTCTGCACGCGAGGAAGGCCGCCGGTCAGGCGCCGGGAAGGAGCCGGTTCAGCACCGCCGGGAAGCCCGGGAGACCAGGCCCGGCAAAGCCCGGGTCCAGGGCCAGCGCAGCGGGCCCCGACGCGCCACCAGGCGCGTGCCGAGCCAGACGCTGAACTCACCGGGCTCACCACGGACCATCTCCACTTCGACGCCGAGCTTCTCGCGCAGCAGCGCCGCCACCCGGGCGGCACGGGGGCGAAAGCCTCACTGCTCGCAGTAGCGAATCGTCACCGGTTCCATCGTTTCACGCTTCCTCGATCCCTCGAGCCGTTCATTCGACCCGAGGTCGCAGTGTCGAATCCGACGATTCAGGATTATGCCCCAGTCCCGGCCCCCGGGCTGCTGGGATCCGCCAGCACCCTCGGGCATAATGCGCCCGGTCCGCTGGCCACTCGGCGCTCGGCC
This sequence comes from Acidobacteriota bacterium, assembly GCA_027001345.1. Taxonomy (GTDB): domain Bacteria; phylum Acidobacteriota; class Polarisedimenticolia; order J045; family J045; genus JALTMS01. The sequence goes on from JALTMS010000606.1 coordinate 7,425, forward strand.
GGAAAAACAGTGAGTCGGCCACTGCCTCGAGGGGAGCGGCCAGGGAGACGCCCGGAGCATGATGACCTTCATCGACGGCGTGCTGATCGGCATCGCCAACATCATCCCCGGCGTTTCCGGAGGTACCTTCGCCCTGATCCTCGGGATCTTCGATCGCCTCGTCGGAGCGATCAACAGCCTCTCGCCACGCAGCGCCCGGTTGCTGCTCACGGCGCTTGCACGCCGTTTCGACGCTGATTCGCGGCGCGAGCTGGGTGCCGAGTGGCGGCGCCTCGACGCTTCCTTTCTGCTCCTGCTGGGGGTCGGCGCAGTGGCGGCGATCCTTTCCTGCTCATTCCTGATCGACTACCTGCTCAAGGTTCACTACTCGCCCACCCTGGCCTTCTTCATCGGGCTGATCCTCCCGTCGGTATGGATCCCCTGGTCGATGATGGAGCAGCGTGGGACGCGGCTGGCCTGGGCCCTGCCCGGGGTCGCGCTGACCCTTGGGGTTTCCCTCGTCGCGCCCGGCGCAGGTGGAGGCACCGACAACTTGCTGGTCGCCTTTCTCGCCGGAGCGGTGGCGATCAGCGCGATGATCCTGCCCGGCATCAGTGGCTCCTACGTGCTGCTGGTCATCGGCCAGTATCAGGTGATGCTGAACAAGCTCACCGGTTTTCAGCGGGGCCTGGCGGAAGGCCGGATCGACTTCGGCGCGCTGGCCTGGCTGCTGAGCCTGGTGGCGGGCCTGGCGGTGGGCATCGTGCTCTTCGCCCGGTTGCTCAACTACCTGCTCGAGCACCGTCGCAGTGCCACGATGGCCTTTCTGATCGGCCTTCTCTTCGGCAGCCTGTGGGTGCTCTGGCCGTTCAAGCAGATCGAGGCCGGCGCGGCGATCACCGGCCGTGATGGCGAAGTCAAGCAGGAAATCCGCATCGCCACCGCTCCCAATCGCCTGCCTGCAACCGGAAGCGAGCTGGCCCTGGCAGTAGCTGCTCTGAGCGCCGGGTTGCTCGGCTCCGGCGGCCTGATCGCCCTCGGCCGCCGTCGCCGCGACGATCTGCGGCAGGAGGAACGATGACCGGCGCACGACGCATCACCTTCGTTCTTGCCGTGATCTCGGCCTGTGTGCTGATCGACCAGGCGACCAAGCTGGCGGCGAAAACCTGGCTGGCGGGCCGCGCCCCGATCAGCTTTCTCGGCGACCTCTTCCGCCTGCACTACGCTGAGAATCCCGGCGCGATCCTCAGCCTGGGGGCTTTCCTTCCCGAGCAGGCGCGCTTCTGGGTTTTCGTGGTCTTCGTCGGCGCCGTGCTGGCGGTGATGCTGGTGCTCTGTCTGGGCCGCTGGCCCCTGTCGAGCCAGGAGGTCCTGGGCTTTGCGCTGATCGTCGGCGGAGGGTCGAGCAATCTGGTCGATCGGATCCGCCATGACGGCCTGGTGACCGATTTCATGAACATGGGATTCGGCGGCCTGCGGACAGGGATCTTCAACGTTGCCGACATGGTCATCCTCGCCGGAGCCGGGCTGCTGATCTGGTGGGAGTTCGTGGTCAAGCCCCGGCGCAAGCGCGCGGCGGAAAAGAAATCGTAGCCTCCCGCGGCCGGGGCACGGGCTTCAGGAAGTTCCTCCTCGGGAACGACGCCGGCGCCAGGCGCCCAGTCGCCAGCCCCACAAGGCCAGACCACTGAGTGACGAGAGCAGGGCCAGGGCGCTCATGGCGGTCAGCAGGGGGTGATGAAAGTTCTCTCGCTGACTGTAATCCATGATGTGCAACATCCAGAAAAAATCGAAGATTCGCCACAGGCGATTGCGCCGCGCGACCACCTCCCCGCTGATGGCATCGACGTAGATGTGAGGGCGCCGGGGATGGTCGAGCACGACCTTCCACAGCGGCAGGTCGCGGCCACGGACCTCGAGGGGGGGATCCTCGCTGATCAGCTCGATGGAAGCGACATCTGCCGACGGGGCGAAGTCCTCCATCGCGACGCGCACGGCCGCAGCCGCATCGAGTTGCGGAAGCAGGCTGCCACCGACCGCATCGACGAGCCCCAGCACCCGCCGCTCCGCCCCCAGCAGCCGATAGACCATCGATCCCGTCCCGGCTCGCTCGAGGCAAACCGCGCGGATTGGAGCGAAGGTCTGACCCGCTCCGGCCAGCGCCGCGGCGGCCCGCCGCGGTGTGACGACGGCCTCGTCCCAGTCGAGCGCCTCAACCTCACTCTGGCGAGCATCGGCCGAACCTCGAATGGTCTCGATCGAGAATAGCGAAAAGAAAAGCCCTCCGGCACTCCAGGCAACGAGTTGCAAGCACACCACCACCGACACCCAGCGATGAAAGAGGTAGACCGATTGACGTGCGCCCACGCTGATCCTCCTCGACCGACGATCCACCGGTCGGCTCCGGAGGATCATAACCGGAAGGGGGTCTCAACGAAGTCCCGGTCATGCACCCCATGATGCACCGCACTGAGCCAGGCGCTGACGAGACGGAGCAGTTGCGCGGTGTCCCGGACATCGAGAGGATGTGTCCCGCTTCCCGTCGTTGAAAACAACCATGAAGCAACGTGGTGGTTCTGGCGCATTCAGCCCGACGGAAGCCAACTCGATTGCGGAGGCATCTTGCTCTCTGACGACACATCCGCTTCGTCGCCGGCACCGCTCCAGCGCGCATCTGCGGCGTTTCGAGTCGAAGGTTCAGGCAGAATGCGGGCTAATTCCGGATGTAGGTCGTCCAGCAGCCTTCCGCCTTGCTCTCGCTGTAGACGGCGAAACCGGCGCGCTCCATCTCCTCCATCAGGGGCAGGGGCTGGAAACCGCTCTCGAGGCGGACGGCGTTTCCCGGCTCGGCCTGTTTCAGGAGCGTGCGCACCCGCGCCAGAGGGTGCTCGCCCTTCTCCAGCAGCGCCTCGACGTCGATGGTGGCGATGATCTCGGCCTGGGTGGCCCAGTAGGGGGCCTTCCCGGGCTCGGGCCTCGACGCGGCGCGGTCCGCTGAGCCCT
>JALTMS010000607.1 GCA_027001345.1 Acidobacteriota bacterium
CATTCTTCGCGAGCGCTGGGGTCGTCGTCCACCACCAGCAGCATCTCGCGCCCTCGCCAGCGCGTGGCGTCGTCGGGGGCTTGCCGGGTTTCCGGCAGCGTTGCGTCGGACAGGGGCAGGGCCAGGCGCGCGATGGTGCCCTGGCCGGGGTTCGAGTCCAGCTCGACGAAGCCCCCGTGGGCCCGGGCCGCGCCGTAGACCATGGTCAGTCCCAGCCCCGAAGCCCGCTTACCCTTGGTGGTGAAGAAGGGCGAGAAGGCCCGGGCGCGGACCTTCTCGCTCATGCCGCAGCCCGTGTCCCGCACCTCGATCATCAGGTAGGGGCGCCCCTCGCTGCCGGGGCGGGTGGCGGCGCCCGCGGAGTCCAGGTCGAGGCGTCGCAGGCGCACGCGGATCTCTCCCTCCTGCTGAGCCTCCGCCGCGTTTTGCAGCAGGTGCCAGAACGCCTGGCGCAGATGACTGGCATCGCCTCGCACCACCGCAGGCTCGTCGGTCTGCACTTCCAGTTCGACACTCAGGCTCGGCGGCAGGGTGCGTACGAAATCCGCGCAGACTTCCCGCACCAGACGGCCGGTGTCCAGCGCTGGTGGAGCGGGCCCCTCGAGGCCGGTCGGAGCGAGCTGGAGCACGCGCCGAGCCAGGGCACTGCCCCGGGTGGCCAGGCGGTCGATGCGCTCGAGGCGCTGGGTGTCGGGGATCTCTTCCCGGGGGTCGCGGGCCAGAGAGCGAATCTCCCGGAACACCTTCTCGAAGGCCCGGGCCAGAGACTCGGCCACGTCGGCCAGGGCCTCGAGGCGGGTGACGTTGCGCAGCCTGAGTTCGAGGGTGCGGCGCTCGCCCAGATCGCGGAGGAACAGGGCGAGTTGCTTGCCGTGACGGGAGGGCACCAGCGCGCAGCTCGCCTCCAGTTCGACGCGCGCGCCGCTGCGCCGCAGTCCCGAGAACGTCAGTTGCGCCGGCTCGACGGCTCCTTCGCTGCGCCGCCGCAGCCATTGCTCGACGGCGGGCCGATCTTCCTCGGCCACCAGCGAGAGGAAGGTGTGCCCGGCGATCTCCTCGTCGGCGGGCAGCGCGAGCAGGGCCCGGAAGGCGGGGTTGGCCTGGTGGATGCGCCCATCTCGGATCAGCACCACGCCGTCGGGGCTGGCATCGATCACGGCCTGGGCTCGCAGGCGGGAACGATCGAGCGCACGCTCGATGTCGTGGATGCGCTCCCGCTGGTGGCCGGCGAGCCAGGCCAGTGCGCCGAAGGCCAGCAAGAGCAGCACGGCCGCCACCAGACCGGGAATGCGGAACGATGAAGCGAGCAGCGCGTGGAACACTCCGGCGGCGGCCAGTAGCAGGGTCAGCAGGCAGACGACCAGGGCTGGGGTTCTCATCGGCGGCCCTCCGGGGGGCAGCTCAGCACTCGGGCGGCGATCACCTGGTGGTCCTCCCGGGCCGCCTTGTCCATGTCCCGCACCAGGTGCGGGCGGTCGATGGCCACCCGCACGGTCTCCTCTCGCACGTCCCAGGCTCCCAACTCGGCGCTCCACTCGCGCCACCAGGCATCGGGCTGGGAGGTGCGGGGCTCGAGGATCAGCAGCCCGGCGCCCCGTCGCCGACGGGCCAGCAGGCTCTTGAGCAGGCTTCGGCGGGTGGCGGGGTCCACCAGGCCGGCGAGCCAGGCCAGGCAGTAGAGGTCGCTCGCGCCGCCGGTGGGCAGGCGTCCGGTGATGGACTCCCGGCGGACCTGGCCGTCGAGTCCCAGCGCACGCCAGGTCAGACGGGTCTCGGCGACACACCAGGGAGAGGGCTCGAGGCCGATCAGCCGGGGGGGGCGATCGAGAGCCAGGGCCAGGCCCGCCGAGGCCGCGCCGGTCAGACAGCCGATCTCGGTGATGCGGGCCACCGGCGCCCGGGCGTCGAAGAGCATCTGGGTGGCGTGGTAGGTGGTGAGAAAGCGGAGGGCGGCCCGGTAGGTGGCCAGCGCCGCCCGCTTGCCTCGCCCCTGGCTGAGCCGCGCCAGGTCGATACCGCCCGGGCCGGGTTCGCCACACAGCCGGGCGACGGCCTGGGCGCCCTTGCGGATTTCGGCAAAGGTCAGTTCTTCACGAAAGCGGGCCAGGGTCTCGGCCTGCCAGTCGTCGAAGAGCCGCCGAGGCTCTCCCTCCAGATACGGAAGCTGCATGCGGCGAACGCTAGCAGAAGCGTTGCGCTTCTGCATCACACCGGCAGGCCGTCGCTCGCAGGGATCGCCTTCGGCGCTACCATGGCCGACGTGAAGCGTCTCCTCGAATCTCTGCTGGCCGATCCGCGTATCGGTGAGCACGCCGTCTACCAGGGCCTCGAGCCGGCTCGACAGGCAGCCTATGGCGTGCCCGCCGGCGGGCTGCCGTCCAGCTCCCTGGTGGGAATGGCGGCGCTGGGGGTCGAGCGGCTCTACTCCCACCAGGCCGAGGCGGCGGAGCTGGCTGCCAAAGGTGAGAACTTGCTGCTCGCCACTCCCACCGCCTCGGGCAAGACCCTGGCCTTCCTGCTGGCCCTCGACCGGGCCCGGCAGGCGGATCCCGATGCCCGAGGACTGTTTCTCTACCCCCTCAAGGCTCTGGCCCGGGATCAGCTCGCCACCATCCAGCGCTTTTTCGCTGCGGCGGACCTGACGCCCGAGCAGGCCGCGGCGGTCTACGACGGTGATACACCCCAGGCGCTGCGCCGGCGCATCCGCCGGTTGCCTCCGGCGGTGCTGGTGACCAATCCGGACATGCTGCACCTGGGGATCATCCCCTCCCACGATGCCTGGGCGGGCTTCCTCTCCAAACTGGCCTGGATCGCCGTGGACGAGGCTCACGTCTACCGCGGAGTGTTCGGCGCCCACGTGCACCACGTGCTGCGGCGCCTGCTGCGGCTGGCGCGAGACTACGGCGCCGATCCGCGGATCGTGGCGGGCTCGGCAACCATCGGCGAGCCGGAGGCGTTCATCGAGACCCTGACGGGAGAGCCCTGCCGAGTGGTGCGCGAGTCGGGCGCCGGGGCGGCGGCGCGGCACGTGTTGTTCCTGCGGCCCGATGCGGTCTCGCCCTATACCGTGGCCACCCGGGTGGTGGCCCGGGCGGTGGAGGCCGGGCATCGCACCATTGCCTTCACCAAGGCGCGACGCATCACCGAGCTGATGCAGCGCTGGCTGGCGGAGGGCTTTCCCCAGGTGGCCCGGCGGGTGGCCAGCTACCGCTCGGGCTATCTGCCCGAAGAGCGGCGGCGCATCGAGCAGCGGCTTTTTTCCGGTCAGCTCGGCGGCGTGATTTCCACCTCGGCCCTCGAGGCGGGGATCGACGTGGGGGGCCTCGACGTCTGCGTGCTGGTGGGCTACCCGGGCTCGCTGGCCACCGCCTGGCAGCGCATCGGCCGGGCCGGGCGGGGTGCGCGCCGTTCGCTGGCAGTGCTGGTGGCCTTGCCCGATGCCCTCGACCACTTCGTGGTGCGCCACCCGGAGCATTTCTTCTCGGGGGAGTTCGAGCGGGTGGTGCTCGATCCCCAGAACGACACGATTGCCGATGCCCATTTCCAGGCGGCGGCTTCCGAGCGCAGCCTGGACGTGGCGGCGGCGCGCACCCTGGGCGGCGAGGCGGGGCCCGAGCGGGTGCTGCGGCTCGAGCAGGAGGGCAAGCTGATCCGGGCCCATGAGGAGGAGCGCTGGTTCTCCCTGCGCCGCCGGCCCCAGCGGGAGATTCATCTGCGCTCGGCGGGGCAGACCTACCGCCTGCTGCGGGCGGGAGACGAGCGCCTGCTGGGCACGCTGGAAGAGGGGCGGGCCTGGCACGAGGGGCACCCCGGGGCGATCTACCTCCACGGCGGACAGACCTGGCAGGTGATCGACTTCGACGAAGAGAAACGGGAGATCCACCTGGAGTCCGCCAGCGTGGACTACTTCACCCAGGTCTTCGCCCGCAAGGAGACCGAGATCCTCGAGCGGGGCGAGGAACGCCCCCTGGGGCCGGGTAGGGTGGTCTGGGGCCGGCTGAAGGTGACGACTCAGGTGGAGGGCTATTCCCGGCGGCGGATCTTCGGCCAGGAGGAGATCTCCCGCCACGTCCTGGAGGCGCCACCCCAGGTGATGGAGACGGTGGGTTTCTGGTTCGAGGCGCCGGAAAACCTGGCCGGTCACCTGGTCGGGCGAGACTTCCACCCCGTCGGCGCCCTGCACGCCGTCGAGCACGCCGCCATCGGACTGTTCCCCCTGCTGGCCCTGTGTGATCGCTGGGATCTCGGCGGGATCTCCTACGCCCAGCATCCCCAGGTGGGAGGGCCGGCGGTGTTCGTCTACGACGCCTGGCCGGGAGGGGTGGGACTGGCCCGGGCGGGCTTTCGCCGCGCCCAGGAATTGTTCGAACGGACCCGCACGCTGGTCGCCGAGTGCGAGTGCGAGGGAGGTTGTCCGGCTTGCGTGTACTCCCCCAAGTGCGGCTCGGGCAATCACCCGCTGGACAAGCAGGGGGCGGTGGAGGTGCTCGACGTGATGCTGGGGCGCTCGGTGATCGACCCTTCGCGGGTGGCCGATCCCACTGCCGCGCTGGCCGCCCACCGGCGTGTGGTGCACGCCGGGGTGCGAGGTGGCGGAGCGCTCGAGGTGGAGAGCTGCGCGGCCGAGGCCGGCGAGCCGCCCGTGCCCCCCGCGGAGGCTGCGCCCGACGGTGGAGGCCGCCTCGAAGACCATCCCTGGCCGGAGGGGGTGCCCTCCCTCGGTGAGTTGCTGGGTCCTGACGAGGGCCGCTGGCTGTTCTTCGACATCGAGACTCTGCGCTCGGCGGAGGACGTGGGGGGCTGGGGCAAGATCGACCGCATGGGCTGCGCCCTGGCGGTGTGCCTCGACGCCCGCAGCGGTGAGCTGCGGAGCTACTTCGAGAGCGACGTATCCCGCCTGGTGGACGAGCTACTCGCCGCCGACCGGGTGGTGGGCTTCAACTCCGAGCGCTTCGACCTCACCGTGCTCGAAGGCTACGAGGGCTCCCGGGTGCGCGGAGTGTGCAGCCTCGACCTGCTGGCGGAGATCAAGCAGCGGGTCGGTCGCCGCTTCAGCCTGGCCCACCTGGCCGAGCAGACCCTCGGGGCGAGCAAGACCGCTGACGGCCTGCAATCTCTCGAATGGGTCAAGCAGGGCCGCTACGACCTGATCGAGAAATACTGCCGCGCCGACGTGGCCCTCACCGCCGCCCTCTGGGCCTACGGCCGCCACCACGGCTATCTCCTCTGCCGCAGCCGCGACGGCCACCTGGGGCGCGTGCCGGTGCGGTGGTGAGGCGAAGGGATCTTTTCCTGTTGGTGGACTTCCGAAGGAGGGTGTGCGTGGTAGGTCGTCTTTGGGCTAGTTTCGGCCTCGTGATCTTGTGCATGCCACTGGGTTGCTCTGGCTCGTCTGCGGGGGCTGGGGATTCCGCCCCCGCACCGCTGATTCCGGACGAAAACGTGGTGGCTGGCGTGGCTGCGCTGGAAGAGCGGCTGGTGTCGGCTTCGAGCGACCGCGAGATCGTCATCGAGTTGCCTGCGGATGCTGCCTATCAAGGAGAGCTGATTTCGGGGCCTTGCACCGTTCGTGCGGCGATCGACTTCCGTGGTGGTGAGAAGACACGTCTGGTGGCTCCCTGCATGGCGGAGTACCGGGGGCGCGAGGTGAAGATCGTCTGCGACACCGCGGTGCTGCGTGGCACGCTGACCGGGGGCCGCGTACGGCTCTTCGGCCGGGAGTACGGCATGCAGGGCAACGAGATTCTCCTCGAGGGCCAGGCCACCGGTGCGGGCCGGCTGGCGGGGACGGTCCTGGAGGCCGGTGGCGCCGAAGAGGAGTGGGATGTAGTGGAAGGCCGATGGGAGGTTGTCGCCGATGCACAGTAGTCGGCGGGGAAGACTCAGCGTGTGGGCCACCGTAGCGGCCTGTCTGCTGGGTTGTGGTGGATCGGCCGAGCGGAGTGTTCTTGTAGAGTACGGCACGCCTGCGAAGCCTTTCGTGTTGCAGACGGTCGGCGGTGAGACGATCTCGTTGGAAGAGGCGTGTCGACGCTCTTCGGTGGTAGTGCTCTCCTTCTGGACCACCTGGTGCGGGCCCTGCATCCACGAGCTACCACTGGTGGAGGCCTTGCACAAGCGCTACCAGGACCAGGGGGTGAGCGTACTCGCCGTAGAAGTCGGTAGCGACCCTGACCTGGTCGAGCGTTTGGTCGAGACGACGCGCGTCACCTTTCCCGTTCTTCTCGATACGGACCAGTCCGTCGCCAAGGCTTATGGAGTGAAGGGTTATCCGTGGGTCGTGACCATTGCGGGAGATTGCCAGGTGGTCAGCTCCGGCCTCGGGGCGGTCAGCGACCGGCTCGCGCGCAAGGTGGCACGACTCCTTGCCGAGGACTGACAGGGGAAGCTCCTGGCGGGGGAGCCCGGCATGCGAGCCTCTCAACTTCCGACGTCGCTCCGGTTACTGCAATAGCATGCGGAGGCAGCGGGGGCGGCCGCTGCTGGATCCGGAGCCGAGCCCCCTCGATCTCTCGCCGCGCGCTCGTCTCGACACCCTACGGTCCGCCCCGATCAGCCGCCAAGGCGCTGCCAATCATCTACTTGGACACCATGTTCCTGACAGCCGGACCTACAAGTATGTGAGGACCTGGAGGGGAATGCTTCTGAAAAACGGGGGTCCCAAGGTGAGCGAAAACCCACCCCGGCACTCTGAATGTCGCCGTGGCAGGGCAGTTCTTCAGTTCCTGAGGTCGGCTGTGACGACCTGATCCGCCTCGAGTTGAACCCGCTTGCGCCGATCCTCGAGTTGCACGGTCCAGCGGCCTGGAGGTAGCGGAGCGAAGGTCAATTCACCGAGCGAGGGATCAATCTCCGGCATGACAATCATCGTCCAATCTCGACCCGCAGCGTCTGTCAGTGTTCCGGGGGGCACGTAAGCCCGCCCCTGGAATGTGGGAAGGTCACCCACAACCCGCAGCGTTCCGCCGCGACGCAGGATTAGCCGCACACGATCTGTTCCACCTGCCGGAATCGAGATCGGTCCCGCCATAGCGGGAGCCAGACCCTCCGCTCGCGCCACAATCAGCAGTGGCGTCATCGATGGCGGTTCGAGGAAAGAGGGACCGTCCATCCGGCATTCTGAACTGCCGGCGTTGGTGTCAGGACCCCATGTGGTGCGTCGCCATTGCAGGTAACAATCGGCCGGGACAGTTCCACTCGTGTCCGTTACGTCGATGCGGATACTGCCCGCCTTTTGAAGCCGGAAGAGAAGTTCCTCGTCCGTCGGAACCTCGCTCAAATCACGGCTTGCCGACTCGTAGGCATCTTGTTCGGCAGTGAGCCTCGATCCGTCCACCGTCAGGCGATCACTCTCACTCGATGCCGGTACGAACAGCCGAAACCGGCCGCGCCGGTCTGTTCCTGCGGTAGCACTGGGCCGACCAACACATAGGTTGACATTGCCGGCCAGGGCTTCGATGTAGAGAGGACTCGATTCATCCACGATGATCCCCGTGCAGAATCCCGCTCCTCCCGTTGTTGAGACTCGGCGCGAAGCCAGTGGCTCCCCGTCCTCGGCGGCGACAACCCGGCCGGCCACATATCTCCCCTCGAGATCGATCGTCAGCTCACTCTCATCCCGTGCAACAATTGCGTTGCGCAGGCGATCGAGAAGTCCTTTCTTGGGCAAGGGAGCCGATACGATGCCGTTCTCATCAAGGATCACGAGGCCCATCTTGCCGTCCATTCCCTCGGGCACGAGAAACTGCACGCGCCCGCTCTGGTCCGAGAGCGCCGAACCCAGTACGCGGATCTGGCTGATCTGGCCCGGAAGATCCAAGACCAGGAGTACCCGTACATCGGGCCAGGCTTCGCCGTTTCTCAGTATCGAGAGCCGGGTTTCGTTTCCTGGAACAAAATCGACTTCACGGACGCTACTGAGCCCTACCTCGAGTTGTCGGGTGGCGACTACGTCCCCGTCCGGGTTGACAAGTTCGAGGGAGACCTTGCCAGCAGGAACACCGCTCAGAGAGTACTTGCCATTCGCGTTCACTTCGGCAACGCGGCGAAGACCCCCGATCATCGCAACGGCCAGATGCCCGGCGAGAGGAACCTCGTTCGCATCGTATGCCGAGCCTGTGATCGTTGCTCCTCGTCCCAGTTCGATGCGGGGAACCGCCTTCCCAGGAACCAGGATCGCCGGAGCGTATCCGGGAGCTGCCACAACGCCATCCGCGGTGGTACCAGCGACCTTGCGTGGACAACCCAGGGCGAGCTTCCCATCGGGTTCGGACGGCCATGCTGGCCACAGACTGGCGAAGCGGCCTTCCGTAAACGCAGGATGCGGCGCCCAAAACGCTCCTTCCACGCCTTGACCGCTTTCTGCGTCGACGATGAGAGCCTCTTGGCATTCGGCCTTGTCAAGAACCACTGTAACCGGGGTGTCACCACCGACAGAGAAACGGGTCAAGACAACACCGTAGCCGGGAGCGCCCACGAGAAGTGTCTGCGGCCCCTCTGAGAGCCCCCTGATCTCAACACGCCCCTGGTCATTCACGATCCTGCGAGGAGCATATCCTTCGAGTTCGAATCCCGGTCGATCCGACTGGCTCGTGCGCACTGAGTTGCGTTCGAGAAGAGCGAGAGCAAGTCCTGGAACGCTCTGGACGGAGTTCAGTTTGGTCATCTCCGCCGTCGAGAAGCGGCTTTCCGGCAGCACGGTGTAACTGAATTCCTTGATCGGCCGACCGTCGGGATCACGCACGCGAAGCGACTTGCTTTGGCCACGCTCCAGGGCGATCTCGACGGGCGAAGAGATCTCCGCAGGCAGATCAACCTCTCTTCGCAGCAGGTCGTCGGCACAGACTAGCAGCACGGATTCCCTCGCGCAGCCATCGGACAGACTCACCATGCCGTTCTCGTCTGTCCTGGATCGATCCAACAGGATGGCCGCCTCGTCTTTGTCCGAGCACCAGATGGACACAATGGCATCTTCCACCGGAGTTCGCTGTTCTTCGGGTGCAGTGACCACCACATCCAGTGCCAAGGACAGGTTGGGAATCGCGCTCCCCATACCAGCCAGCCCAAGCGAAAGCACCAGCACGCTGCGTTTAAATGCAGTCATCGTTTGCGACTCCTTGCGCCAGTTCGTGTGATGCGCGATTCCCGAAGTTGCGATCGCGCTGTTGGCGTTGGATCAGCCCTCCGTGGCAGTTCCGGCTCTCGGCGCACTGATATGAGATCCACTCAATGCTCTCGACGATGCATGCAACATGGTAAGAGCGGAAACCGCTGCCCGGGATCATAGACCACGAGCAGCGGGGAAGATACCGCCCAACGAAGCGGCGAGGGAATCTGAGAGCTTCTTGCGAAAAGATGACAAGACGCTGTCAGTCAGGCCCCTTCCGTCCTCAGCCCTCGTGAACGAGGATGATCGGATTCGAGGGGATGCACTTCGCTCGGGACCCGGAATTGGGGGAGATCCTTCGTTTCGAGGCAGAGCCAGACCGCGCCCGGGTTTCGCGCTGGGCGGAAACGCTCGCCAGGCATCGAGTTCGAGGCAGAGTTCTTCGATGTTCGAAGCGAGGGCGTGCTGCCGGAAGTGAGAATCCAGAACGCGCAATTGCCGGTCGGCTGACACTCCCGGAAACGCTCGCCATCAGGACCAAACTCCCATACCATCGAGCACGATGCGGCGCCGGAGAAGTAGCCGGTCTGACAGGTATTCGCGACGCACTGGTAGCACGCCAGCGAGCTGCTCCCGCCCATGACTGCAACTGCGCCGAACACCAGTGCGACGACAGAGGACTTCCACCAGAGATTGCCGCGCGGTGCGATGTGTTGTCTCATGTGCTTCCTCCTTCTCCCTGCTGCTGCTCCAACCTCTCCAGCCCCCATGGCTGGCTTTGTACTGAGCCGCTCGAGTGGACCGTACGAAGGTGTGTCAGCGCGAGCAAGCTGTTCCCGGAAACCCGGATCCAGAGAGTTGGAATCTCTGATTCCAGGTTCTCGGGAATCGGATTCAAGCGCCAGGAAAGATGGGGCTTAAGGGTTGTGAGGGCCGCGCTGAAATCTTCGTGCCGTTTTCGGTGTCGACCGCTCAACCCGTGGGTTCGTTTCGGTTTTGTCGGTCTTGACAGCGGGGGCGGGGCGGCAATAGCATCCAGCAAGGTGCAGTGCGGTATCGCATCCATCAGGCGCTCGAGGGGAGGTTGTCTGTGGAGGGTTTGCGGGAGTCCTTGGGGAGGCTATTGCGGGGGATCCGCCGGGAACGGCGTTTGACCATAGTCGATCTGGAAGCCCTGACCGAAAAGCATGGGGAAAGGGTGCCGCGTTCGCGGATCTCGATGCTCGAGCGGGGCGAGGCGCCCCTCCGCTTCGAGGATTTGCAGGGTCTTGCCAGGGCCTACGGGGTGTCGCTGTTCG
>JALTMS010000608.1 GCA_027001345.1 Acidobacteriota bacterium
GCCGCATTCTTTGGCTCCGTGCACTGCCGGATTCTTGTCGTGTTTGCGCAAAGTATTGCAAATACGGGTGTTAAATCTTTGCCCCGGGGCGGATGGAAGTGGCAGAGTTATTGCTTTCCAATAAAGTCGACGGCGGCTGCACCCCCGCAGCGCAACATCGGATACGCGAAGGGGACGACAAGCATGGCGACGATGGCGACGAGAAAGCTGGGCACGAAGACCACCACGCGACGCAAGGCCACCCGCAAGCCGAAGGAGCTGGTCAACTACAGCTTCAACGGTGAGAACTACGTGCTGGACCTGCACCGGGACCGGGTCTACCGCAACTGGATGGCGATCGAGACCAACAAGGGCGTTTCGATCATTGGCGCGTACAAGGCATCTCTCGGACTCTAGTCGCGCCGGGCGGCGGCTCGGTGTGGGGTCGCCAGATCCACAGGCCAGAATGAGGCAAAGGGACGACCCGCGGGTCGTCCCTTGCATGTTGGGGGCAGCCAGCCTGGAGGGGCACCCTCGATCCCCCCGGATTGATGGGCCCTTCGTCCGAAGTGACGCGACTGGAGACGGGTCGGCTGCTCCTATCGATCGTCGAGCACCTGGCGGACGCGGCTGGCGAGGGCATCGAGGGAGTAGGGTTTGGGGAGGAACTCCAGCCCGGTGTCGAGCACGCCGTGGTGGGCGATGACGTTCTGGGTGTAGCCGGAGGTGTAGAGCACCTTGATTTCGGGGCGGAGCTTGACGAGTTCTCTTGCCAGCTCTCGCCCATTCATCCGGGGCATGACCACGTCGGTAAGCAACAGGGCAATGGAGCCCTGATGCTCTCTGGCGATGGCCAGTGCCTGCTGGCCGGATTTGGCCTCGAGCACTTCGTAGCCGCAGTGCTCGAGGAGCTTGACTGCTGTCCGGCGGACGATCTCCTCGTCCTCGACGACCAGCAGCGTCTCGTGACCTCGTGCCGGCGTCGGCGGCGTCCTGGGTTCCACCGCCTCGGCCTCGTCGGCGACCCGCGGAAAGTAGACCTTGAATGACGAGCCCCGACCCTCCTCGGAGTAGACCTCGATTCTTCCGCCGCTCTGCTCGACGATCCCGAAGACGGTTGCCAGGCCGAGACCGGTGCCTTGGCCGAGTTCCTTGGTGGTGTAGAAGGGTTCGAAGATCTTCTTTTTCACCTCCGCGCTCATGCCGCAGCCGGTGTCGCTGACCGCGATCATCACATAGAACCCCGCTGTCACGCCGGCGTGCCGGCTGCAGTAGTCTTCATCGAGAAAGACGTCCGCGGTCTCGATCAGCAGTTCTCCGCCATTCGGCATCGCGTCGCGGGCGTTGATCGCCAGGTTGAGCACGACCTGCTCGATTTGATTGGGATCAGCGCAGATGGGACCGGCATCCGGCTGGGGAATCGTTCTGAGTACGATGTCTTCACCGATCAATCGCGCCAGCATCGGATGCATGCTTTCGATCAGGCGATTGATGTCGATCACCCTGGGAGCGATGACCTGCTTGCGGGAAAACGCCAGGAGCTGCTGCGTGAGATCGGTGGCCCGCGCGGCAGCTTCCTTGATCTCCTGCAAGGATTCGCGAAGAGGGGCATCGGCCGACAGATCGTCCAGTGCGAGGTCGGCATTGCCGGTGATCGTACAAAGGATGTTGTTGAAGTCGTGGGCCACACCGCCGGCAAGCCGACCGATGGCCTCCAGCTTCTGACTCTGCTGATACTGCTCCTCGAGCCGCGCATGCTTGCGAGCCAGGCGGATCCGCTCCGTGATGTCGAGGATGATCGCCACGAACACCGGCTGGCGACTGTCGAAGAGCTGGAGGTGCACCTCTACGGGATAGAGCGTTCCGTCCTTGCGCTGGTGCTTGGTCGTGAAGTGGATCTTCTTTCGCTCCCCGGTGCGCAGCGGATGGACCAGCTCCGCGAATGATTCCCGGGTGAAGTCCGGTTTGATGTCCAGTGGTGTGAGCGAGCGCAGCTCGTCCATCGAGTAGCCTAGATTCTCTCTCGCACCGTGGTTGACATGGTCGAAGCGCAAGGTTTCGGCATCGAAGATGTAGATCTCGTTCAGCGATTCTTCGAGCACGCGGCTGAAGCGCAGTAACTCCTCCTCAGCTTGCTCGTACTTCGTGACATCACGTGAGACGCAGGCAACGCCTTCGACCTGACCGTCATCGGAGTGTTCGGGATAGAGTTCCATCGCGAGATGAGCCTCTTTCCCCCGACGCTCGACGACGAAGTCGATGAAACACGGCTCGCCGGTACGTAAGACCTTTTCGATGTTGCTGTCCCACAGGCGCTGGAGAGACCTGGGGACAGGCAGTTCGCGGTTCTTTCTGCCGATGATCTGCGAAGCAGGCGCACCGGTCAGTTCGATCAGCGTGCGGTTCGCGTAGAGATACCTCAGTTCGCGATCGAAGCGAGCGATACAGTTGGGCGATCGATCCGCGATGGCCCGAAGCCTGGCATTGTCTTTGCGCTCCGACTGGAGTTTCGCGATCAGCGCCGCCTGGTCTGGATTCGCATCACTCATCGCCCTGTCTCCGGGCCCTTACTCCGGCATAGCTGCGATTGCAGCAGCGCCATGATACTTCAGACAGGGTCCAGCGATCGAGTCCATCGTGCTTCATGAGCCTTCGAGCCGAGGATGCAGAAAGGCGGCAGACCTTCGGCCTGCCGCCCGCATCGCTTCACCGGCGCGTCGTGGTGCGCCGATCAATACATCGCAAGATAGCGGTCGACCTCCCAGGGGTGGACGATGGTGATGTACTCCTGCCAGTCTTGCAGCTTGCCGGCGATAAAGTGTTCGGCGACGTGCTCGCCGAGGGCCTCGAGCATCGCCTTGTCCTTCTGCAGGGCGCGGGTGGCCTCGTAGAGATCGCCGGGCAGGGCGTCGATTTTCAGGCGGCGCTTCTCCCGCTCGCTCATGCGGAAGATGTCCTTGTTCACCGGAGGGCCGGGATCGATCTCGTTGTCGATGCCGTTGAGACCCGCGTGCAGCATGACGGCGAAGGCCAGGTAGGGGTTGCAAGAGGGGTCGGGCATCCGCACCTCGACGCGCGTGCCGACACCCCGGCGGGCAGGCACGCGGGCCAGGGGGCTGCGGTTCTTCTCCGACCAGGTGATGTTGGTCGGTGCCTCGTAGCCCGGCACCAGCCGCTTGTAGGAGTTGACCGTCGGATTGGTCACCGCGGTGAAGGCCTTGGCGTGAGCCAGCAGACCGCCGATGTAGCACAACGCCACCTTGGACAGCCCCCACTCGGCCTGGGAGTCATCGAAGGCGTTGGAGCCGTCCGAGAGGTGGAACAGGGACTGGTGACAGTGCATGCCCGAGCCGTTGACGCCATACAGGGGCTTGGGCATGAAGGTCGCGTGCAGTTGGTGCTGTACGGCGATCTTGCGCACCACGTGGCGAAAGACCATCAGGTTGTCGGCGGTCTTCATCGCCTCGGCATACTTGAAGTCGATCTCATGCTGGCCGGGGGCCACCTCGTGGTGGGCCGCCTCCACCTCGAAGCCCATCTTCTCGAGCACGTTGACGATCTGCCGCCGGGCCGATTCGCCCCGATCCACAGGCGCGAGGTCGAAGTAGCCGCCATGGTCGTGGGTCTCGGTGGTCGGGGTTCCGTCCGCCGCACGGTGGAAGAGGAAGAACTCCGCCTCGGGACCGAACATCGCTCGGTAGCCCATCTTCTCGGCCCGCGCGATGGCGCGGCGCAGCACGTAGCGTGGGTCGCCCTCGAAGGGCTCGCCGTCGGGCATGGCCACGTCACAGATCAGCATCGCCCGCCGGTTGGGGTCGCCCTGGTCGGCAGGGAAGACCCGCAGGGACTGGAAGTCCGGTCGCAGGAGCATGTCGGACTCCTGGATCCGGACGAAGCCCTCGATGGACGAGCCGTCGAACATGATCTCGCCCGCCAGCGCCTTGTCGAACTGGCTGTCGGGCACCTCGACGTTCTTGATGACACCGTGAATATCGGAGAAAACGAGGCGAAGAAACCGGACGCCTTCGTCTCTCAGGATTGCGCGGACCTCTGCTTCGCTCCCGGCCATGGGGCCTCCTTTCGCATTCAGCGCTCGCGGCAAGGTATAGGTCCCGGGGCGGGCCTGTCAAGGCGAGGTGACAATAAAAAACTGACATTCTGTCCGATAAGCCGTTTGATCTCGCAAAAACAGCGCCTGAAATTGCAAAGTGTCGAGTCAAATACTGTCACCTGGCGGTTTTGATCCGATCGCGCGACCTGCCAGCCCGGCCCCGGTCCGGTTCGGTCGAACACAGGCTTTCTTCGTCGGGAGCCCGGCTCGGGAGTATGCTCCGGCCGTTCGCCTCCCGCTCCGACGTCCGTCCGGCGCGGGTCTTTCTGTGGTGGAAGTGAAGATGCGTTCACTGATCGTCCTGTCGGCAGCTCTGATTCTCCTGGCAAGTTGTGCCGCTTCTTCACCCCGCGAGAGTGCCGAGCGCCTGGTGCTCAGTGGACCCCGTTTCTGGACCGGGGATCTGCAGCACCCCTGGGCCGATGCCCTGGTGGTGGAGGAAGGCCGGATCGTCGCTGTGCTCGACCGCCGGGCGATCGGCCGGGAACTGGCCGGCGGGGGGGTCGTGCGGCAGCTCCCGGGCGCGTTTGCCGCTCCCGCTCTGGCCGACGCCCATGCCCACATTCTCGGCTACGGCAAGAGTCTCGATCGGGTCGATCTGGTGGGCGCGGCCAGTCTCGAGGAGGTGCTCGAGCGAGTGCGCGCCTTTGCCGCGGCTCATCCGGGCAAGGGCTGGATTCTCGGACGCGGCTGGGATCAAAACGACTGGCCGCGCCACGGCTGGCCGGACGCCGATCGCCTCGAACAGGTGGTTCCGGACCGACCCTGCGCCCTGTCTCGCATCGATGGTCATGCCCTGTGGGTCAACCGCACCGCTCTGGCCATCGCCGACATCGACGGCCGGACGCCCGATCCACCGGGGGGTGCGATTCACCGCGACCCTTCCGGGCGGCCGACGGGCATCTTGATCGACAATGCCGAGCAACTGATCGAGAGCGTGATCCCGCCTTTGTCGAGCGAGCAGCGCGACGCGGCCCTCGAGGCGGCGGCCCGCGCGCTGGTCGCCGCCGGACTGGCCACGGTCCACGACATGGGCGTCGATCGAGCCACCTGGCAGGCGATGGTGCGCCTTGCCAGCGCCGGTCGCTTCCCGCTGCGGGTGTTCGCCTATGCCAGCGCCGGCGGCCCGCTGCACCGGAGCCTGCTCGAAAGCGGTCCACGCAGCGAAGGGCGGCTTGACCTGGTGGGAGTCAAGTTCTATGCCGACGGTGCTCTCGGCTCCCGAGGCGCCCGGCTGAGCGAGCCCTACAGCGACCAGGGCGACAGCCGCGGCCTGTGGGTCACCGACCCCGCCACTCTGCGCAAGAGCATCGGCGAGGCGTTGCGGGCGGGTTTGCAGCCGGCGGTGCACGCGATTGGTGACGAGGCGAATCGGGTCGTGATCGACATCTTCATCGAGGCTCTCGCGGATCTGCCCGCGCCGCCGTCGTTACCACCTCGGCTGGAGCATGCCCAGATTCTCGACCCGGCGGACATCCGCCGGGCCGCTCGGGCGGGCATCGTCGTTTCCATGCAGCCGACCCATGCGACTTCCGACATGCCCTGGGTCGAGCAGCGTCTGGGTGCCGGCCGACTGGCCGGCGCCTACGCCTGGAAGAGTTTTCTCGATGCGGGGGCTCGGCTCGTCTTTGGCTCCGATTTTCCGGTCGAGTCCATCGATCCCCGCCGTGGTCTCTACGCGGCCGTGACCCGGCAGGACCGCCGGGGCCGACCGCCGGGAGGGTGGCTCGCCGAGCAGCGGGTCGATCTGGCCACCGCCTTCGCTGCGATGACCTCCGCTCCGGCGGCGGCGGTGGGTCGGCAGGCGGATCTCGGTCGCCTGGTCGAGGGTGCGGCCTGTGACCTGACCGTTTTCGCCCACGATCCCTTCGAGCAGCCGCCCCGCAAGCTGCTGGACAACCCGGTGGTGGCCACCGTGATCGACGGACACGTGTTCTTGCCCCCGAGAGAGGGGGAGCGCGCGCCATGAAGGAGACTCACCGGGGAGCACGGACGGAAGCCCTGCCGGTGCTGGCGCCCGCCGATCCGCCCTGCGAGCGTTGCCGGGCTCTGTGCTGTCGCTACTACGCTCTGGAAATCGACCCTCCCGAAGACGAGGACGACTTCGAGGATCTGCGCTGGTACCTGTTGCATCGGCGCTCGTGGATCTGGGTCGATGACGGGGAGTGGTACCTGCAGGTCGATGAGGAATGTCGCTATCTCGGAGACGACGGCCGCTGCGGAATCTATCAGCAGCGGCCACGGATCTGTCGCGAGTACGGCGTGGATCCGACGGATGAGCCCCGTTGCGATTACTTCGTCGATGTCGAAAAGCACGATCTGGAGTTCCGCGAGCCCGAGGAGATGGCGGCCTACGCTCGTCGCTTCCTCGCTCGCCGCGAAGCCGAGCGCCGGCGTCGTTCCGCGGCAGCCAAGAAGGGATGGCAGCGCCGCAGGGCAGCGCGGCAGAAGAGGGATCGACGCTCTTCGTGAGGCCCGTATGCCCAGCGCCGACTGCGGGGACACCTCCGGCTCCGGCTGCTGCTGCCAGGCCGGACCCCGCTGCGGTGTCGGCGAGAACCCTACTGGACGGTGGTCTCTTCCGTTCCGGCTTCCACTCAGGTGCGCGCCAGGCGCCACTGGTGGATGAACGACTCCAGACGGCGCCGGTCTTCCGGGTTGTAGCGTTCGAACTCGATGCCCAGCCCCGGAGTGGCGGAAGGATCGGTCTGCCCCGGGGGGACCTGGCGGGCCACGCGGCCGACCATGCGCATCGTCTCGGGCATGCCGGGCAGGCGGAAGGCAATGCCCAGGCGCATGCCGATCGGTAGCATCTCGTGAGTCTCGACGAAGACGCCGGAGTTGGACAGGTCGTGGCTTTGACCGATCAGGTGGCCTTCGGGGCCATCGAAGTAGATCGGCGTCTGCACCGGCACCCGCGGACGGCGCACGTAGCACCAGACCCGGTTGCGGCCGAGGCGGTGGGCTTCCTGCAGAGCTTCGTCAGCGCGGCGGGCCAGTTCGGACGGCGTCTCGCCATCTGCCGGATAGCAGGCCACGCCGATGCTCACCGTCACCTTCAGCTCACCGGCGCCGCCGGGCTTCGAGAAGGCGAAACGATCGATGGTCTGGCGGATCCTGCCCCCCACGTGGCGCGCGTCTCCACGGCCGGTGCCATCGAGGATCACACCGAAGCAATCCCCCCGCAGCCGGGCGATGAAGTCCTCCTGTCGCAAGCTGGCTCGAAGAATCCCGGCGACCCGCCGAAGCACTTCGTCGGCACGCTCGGAGCCGAATTGATCGGCCAGGGTGGCGAAGTGATCCACGTTGACCATCAGCGTGGCGAGGGGGCGCCCGGTCTGCTGGGCCTGATCGAAGCTCTCACGCAGCCGGCTGGCGAAGCCGCCCCGGCCGGGGAGCTGAGTCAGGGCATCGACGTTCTGGCCGCGGGTCTGCTCGGGGGCCTCGCCCATCCGAGCCACGACACGCTGGATTTCCACCGAGATCCGTCGGCCCTGCTGGCCGAGGGGAGTGACCAGGGCATCGACCTCGAGCTGGACACCATCCTTGCGCACGAGCTGAAGGGTCGTCCGGCAAGTGCGCTGGGCCTTGGGGAGCTGACCGCTGAAAAGGGGGCGGGCCTTGAAAGAGCGCAGGCCGCTTCCGTCGGGCCGCTGGTAGATACCCAGATCCTTGTGCTGCCCGACGACCTCGAAAGCGGCCCAGCCGGTGAGCTTTTCCATGGCGCGGTCGAAGGCGAGAATATGGCCCAGGTTGTCGACGATGAAGCTCGCACCAGCCGGCGACAGCGCTCCGGGGGGGGGGACGGTAGCCGGGGGGATGGTTCCGGGTGACCCGCGTCTCTCGCCGCTCCGGGGCTGCAGGCTGCTTTCGCTGCTGGGCTGACTGTCCTCGCGATTCCACCACATGGTGCGCTCCTCCGGCCGGGACCCGGGCGGGCTCGTGGTGAGCCGGCTCTTTCGCCCCGCTTACAGGCCTAATCTGTGTCTCGGAGCGAGTTGGGGGTAGTGCCGGGGCTATTTTTTTTCGTCCCCATCCGGATCCGTCCGTGGAGCCAGGGCTTGCCGCTCCTCGGGGGTCGCCCGCCGCCACAGTCCTGCCTGGCGGCGGCGCTCGATGGTGGCCGGTGGGTAGCGTACGGAGGTGACCAGGCGGCCACCGGCGCCGAAGACGTGGCAGCGGCCCCGCTCGCCGAGCACAACCAGGGTCTTGTGGCGGGTGTCGAAGAGCAGGTCGTTCTCGCCGGCCCGGGTCAGGTCGAGCAGCGCCATACGGGTCGGACGCCCACCCTCGACATGGCGTCGCTGGGCGTGGTGAGTCCGCCGGCCGTGGGCCCGCTGACCTCGCTCGAGGCGCCGGGCCAGCCCCCGCAGGATGCCCTCGACGCGCCGGGCCGGGGCCGAAGCCAGTCCGCTGAGCGCAGAGTGGGCCCAGCGTACCGCGGCAGCCCACGGAATCGCCGCCATCCGGTCGTGCAGGTGGGCCAGGGGCTCGCCGTCCGGGCCGAGCCCGAGCACGTTGAGGCCGAAGCGTCGTGGAGAGCGGTGCGGGCAGGTGGACACCGCCTGGAAGCTCAGGGCCAGCGCCCGCGGCCGGCCGGTGGGGTCGGGTAGCCGGTACCAGCCCGCGACCACCTGGCCGTGGATCCGGTAGCCAGCGCGCTGCTCCTTGAAAACATCGAGCAGGCGACCGCAGAGATCCTCCTCGCCCATCAGGTGGGTGACCACCGCCCGGCCCTCGTCGAAAAGCTCGCCCACCCGCGGGTCATGGCGGGAGAGCAGGAGTTCACCGAGGTCGAGGAACTCCGGTGTGCCGGACGGAGAGTAGCCCGCGAAGACCTGCCGGCTGGAAGTGGGGCGGCCATGACCGCATTCGGTGCTCGAGCAACGCAGACAGAGCACCGTACCCGGCCGAAACGCAACCCTCCGCTGCAGCGCCGCATCGATCGCCTCGGCCAGCGCGGTCTCCAGCCGGCCGGCGACCTGCTCGACGGCCTCCGGGTCGGCTCCCAGGGGCAAGCGCAGTTGCAGGTGGAGGTTTTCGCGCCGCCCCGCCAGCAGGTGGCCCATCGGCGATCGATCGATCCGCTCGTCGGCACACTCGATCAGGGTGCGCAAGGCCTCGAGGATGCGTTCGTCCAGCCCCATCGTCGCATTCCCACTCCCGCATCCGCGCTAGTGGGACCGACCGCTGCGGGAAAACACGCCCTTTTCGACGTAGAGGGCGGTGCCTGCCAACAGGAAGGCGAGAATCCGACCGGCGACCAGCAGCAGGTCCAGAATCAGCGAGAACTCACCCTCGTTGGAGATGCCGAAGCCACGCAGTCCGACGTAGACCAACGAGACGAACTGCAACACCGCCAGGGCGATGAAGGTCCATGCCGCCGCGCGGGTCAGCAGGTGGACGCCCCGGAGCATCAGCAGACCGAGGGTGGCGAACAGGAGAATCGCCGGGCCCATCCCTCCCCAGCCGGCGAGGGACCAGAAAGCGTCGGCGGCGTCGAAGATCTGAGCAACCCAGTCTTCGGGGTGGGTGGGGTGGCGCGTGAGCAGGGTGATCTTGTGCTGCACGATCCACATCGCCGACCACAGCCAGTAGTTGATCGCGAAGTAGGCCAGGGCGCAGGCCTGGGCCACCCGCGCCGTCATGCGGTAGTGCTGAGACTGGCCGTAGACCATCACCAGCCCGGTGACGCCCACCAGTCCCAGTCCCCCGATCACCAGGTAGGCCAGGAAATAGGGCATCACGAAATGCAGGTTGGCCTTTTGCAGGAAGTCCGCTTGCAGCGTGAAACGTTCGGGGGAGGTGACCATGATCATCTCGACGACCACCATGGCCATCAGCAGCGAGGCGAAGACGATCAGGCAGGTGGCCGCCACGCGCTGCTCGGTTCTGGAGTGTGCTCCGGTCATGCTCGCTTCTCCTCGGTCCCTGGCCCGGTTCATGCATCAGAACAGAGCCCGGCAGTCCGGTCAACGGCCGGATGGCTCGAGGGGATGGAGCCCACCGTGGAGCGAAGAATGTTTATGTGGGGAGTGGCCCGAGTGTCCGGAGTGTCCGGGTGGGGTGTCCGCATGCGGACGGGTGGCGAGAAAAAACCACGCTCGGCCGTGGACTTTCCCCTGGCCCCAGTCTTGCTTTTCTGCCGGGCATGGACTGGCCCCAGGTTCCCATCGAGAGCATCCCGCCAGAGGCCTTCGTGCCGCAGAGCTGCCCGCGGCGGCAGTGCCCCTCCCACGCCGGACCGGATGCGCCGGCGTTCGGCTACGTCAGGGTCGGCTCCTACCACCGCAAGTGCGA
>JALTMS010000609.1 GCA_027001345.1 Acidobacteriota bacterium
CCCCGAGGATCTCCGAATGACAATCTAGGGTCCGGGGGAGAATACCATCCACCGGAAGAGTGTGCGGCAAACAGGAGCGGCCTGATTCGAATCATGGCGGACCGGCGCGATCGCGCCTCCGCGGGAGTGCGACCCATGAACCAAGGAGCGATCGGCCCACTGCTGGAAATCATGGCCCGGCTGCGCAGCCCGGATGGCTGCCCCTGGGACCGGGAGCAGACCCCGGCATCCCTCCGAACCTACCTCCTCGAGGAGGCCTACGAGGCCGCCGAGGCGATCGACGCGGGCGACTGGGAACACCTGCGCGAAGAACTCGGCGACCTGCTGCTCCAGATCGTCTTTCTGGCCCGCATCGCCGAGGAAGAAGGCCGTTTCGCCTTCGACGACGTGGCCCGGACGATCGCCGACAAGCTCCTGCGTCGCCACCCCCACGTCTTCGGCGCCGAGCCGGCCGCCGAGGATCCGGCCCAGGCATGGGGCCGCTGGGAAGCGATCAAGAGCGAGGAGCGTCGCGCCCGGGGCGAGGACGCCGACGCCTCTCGAATCCCCCACGTCCCGGCGCATCTGCCCGCGCTCCTCGCGGCCCACCGGCTGGCGGACAAGGCCGCCCGGGCCGGCTTCGCCTGGCCGTCGCCCGCCGAAGCTCTGGAGAAAGTCCGCGAGGAGGCGGAAGAAGTCGGCCAGGCCCTCGCCGAGGGGGAGCCCGATGCGCTGAGCGAAGAGATCGGTGACCTGCTCTTCGCCGCTGCCAGCCTCGCCCGACAGGCGGATGTGGATCCGGAAGCCGCCCTCGCCGCGGCCAACCGCAAGTTCGTCTCCCGTTTCCAGGGAGTCGAGGCCCTGGCGCGCTCCCGAGGTCAGAGCCTCGAGCAGCTCGATCCTGCGAGCCTCGACGCCCTTTGGCGCCGGACCAGTGGCGGGTATCCGGATCAGGATTGAGGAGCGATAGATGGCTCAGAGCACTTCGCTGAAGCGCCCCATCCGCCGGAAGCGCTCGTAACGCTGCTCGACCAGCTCTTCCGGCCCCAAGGTCGCCAGCTCGCCCAGTTGTCGTTCGAGAACCTGGCCGAGCCCGGAGATCGCACTCTGGGCGTCGGAATGGGCGCCTCCCGGCGGCTCCTCGATCACCTCGTCGATCACGTCGAGTTCTTTGAGATCCCGCGCGGTCAGCTTCAGGGCCCGAGCCATCTCCTCGGCCTTGCCCGCATCGCGCCAGAGGATCGAGGCGCAGCCCTCGGGGCTGATCACCGAATAGATCGCGAATTCCAACATGTTGATCCGGTTTCCCACGGCGATGGCCAGCGCGCCGCCGGAGCCCCCCTCGCCGGTCACGGTGACCACCACCGGCACCCGCAAGCGAGCCATCTCGCGCAGGTTGGTGGCAATCGCCTCGGCCTGGCCCCGCTCCTCGGCGTCGAGACCCGGATAAGCCCCGGGCGTATCGACGAAAGCAATGATGGGGCGGCCGAACTTCTCCGCCAGTTGCATCACGCGCAGCGCCTTGCGGTAGCCCTCCGGCCGGGGCATGCCGAAGTTCCGCTCGATCTTCTGGCGAGTCTGGCGACCCTTCTGGTGGCCGATCACCGCCACCGGCCGGCCCTTGAAGAAGGCGAAACCAGCCAGCAGGGACCGATCGTCAGCGAAGCGACGATCTCCGTGCAGCTCCTGCCAGCCTTCCATCAGCCCCTCGATGTAGTCCAGGGTGTAAGGACGCCGGGGATGACGGGCGACCTGGGTGATCTGCCACGGGTCGAGGCGCGAGTAGATCTTCCGCCGCAGCTCGACGAGCTGTCCGCGCAGACGCGCGATTTCTTCCGCCAGAGCCGGATCGGAAAGCCCGGCAAGCTCCTCGATCTTCTGCTCGAGTTCGACGATCGGTTTTTCGAAGGGGACGGCTGCGCTCATGGGTTCCTCGGAAAGCCTGGCATTCTACCCCACCCTACCGCGAATCAGGCACCCACGCCCCGCGGGACACCCCGTAAACCTCCACGGGCCGGGCCTTTCAGGCCCTGGGATGGTGCGCATCGTAGAGTCGGCGCAGGCGCTCGCGAGCCACGTGGGTGTAGATCTCGGTGGTGGAGATATCCCGATGGCCGAGCAGGCTCTGCACCGTTCTGAGGTCCGCGCCATGCTCCACGAGGTGGGTGGCGAAGGAGTGGCGCACGACGTGGGGCGAGATCCGCTCGGCAGCGATGCCGGCCCGGGGGGCAAGGCGACGCAGAATCAGCCAGAAGCCCTGCCGGGTCAGGGGCCGCCCCCCCCGGCCGGGAAAGAGCACCTCATCCCGGGGGGCCAGCCGCGGCCTTCCTCCTTCCAGATAGGTTCCGAGCGCCTCGAGAGCTGCGCGTCCCAGCGGCACGATCCGTTCGCGTGAGCCCTTGCCGACGACCCTGGCCAGACCTCGCCGCAGGTCCAGATCGCTGACCTTCATGGCCACCAGCTCGGACACCCTCACGCCCGTGGCATAGAGCACCTCGATCATCGCCCGATCCCGCTGTCCCCGGGGGGTGGCGACGTCGGGGGCTTCGATCAGGCGCTCGACCTCCTCGCCGCTGAGCACCCGCGGCAAGGAGCGCCGGCGGCGGGGTGGCTCGAGCCGACGAGCGGGATCGTCCTCGCGCCGTCCTTCCTCCCGCAGGTGCCGGGCCAGGGCCCGAGCTGCCGACAGGCGACGGGA
>JALTMS010000610.1 GCA_027001345.1 Acidobacteriota bacterium
GTTCCGGGGACATGACCGGTTCCCCGAACGGCACCCAGCACAAGCTGTACAAGAACAACGGCAACGGCACCTTCTCCGAGGTTGCCGCCATGGCCGGTGTCCAGGCCCTGAGCGCGACGGCCGCCGACGGCTACGGCTCCTGCTTCGGCGACTACGATCTCGATGGCGACCTGGACCTGATCACCACCGGCTGGATGGACGGCAGCAACGCCAGCCGCCTGTTTCGGAACAACGGTGACGGTACCTTCACCCACGCTACCGACGACGCCGGCATCGGCCCCTTCCTGACCGGAGTCAAGTCCTTCGGCGCCCGCTTCGTGGATATCAATGGGGACCGCTACCCCGAGATCTTCATCGTCGCCGACATGGGCACGACGAAGTATCTCATCAACAATGGGGACGGCACCTTCAGTGACGGTTCGGCTGGCTTCAGCGAGATGGTGCAGAACGGCATGGGCCACACCATCGGCGACTTCAACAACGACGGCCACGCCGATTACTACGCCACCTCCATCTACCACAACACGCCGCCGACCTGGCCCAACGGCAACCGCCTGTACCTGGGCAACTCGGACCACACCTGGACGCACCTTCCCGAGTCCAGCGGCGTCTGGGATACCGGCTGGGCCTGGGGCTGCGACGCCATCGACTTCGATCATGACGGCTGGCAGGACCTCGTCGCCACCAACGGCTGGCCGAGCGACCCGGAGTGGGGTGGAGAGCAGGCCTACGCCCTGCGCAACAACCAGGACAGCACCTTCACTGAAGTGGCGGCGAGCATTGGCCTGATCCACAACCTGGAGGGCCGTGCTCTGGTGCTTCTCGACTACGACCGCGACGGCGACATGGACATCGCCATCGCCGCCCTGGAGCAGGACTTCAAACTGTTCCGCAACGACATCGTGGTCGGCCCGACCACCGGCTGGCTCGAGGTCGAGCTGAACACCAACAACGTGAACGTCCTCGCGCCGCACGGCATCGGCGCCAAGATCACCGTGACCGCTGGCGGCCTCACCCAGACCCGCTGGATGGGCGTCCAGAACACCTACCTCGGCAACAGCGAGATGCTGGCGCACTACGGCCTGGCCGATGCCACGGTGGTGGATGAGGTGCGCGTGGACTGGCCGAACGGCTTCAGCACGGTTCTCCAGAATGTTGCCATCAACCAGCGCCTGACCATCGCCGCGGAGAACCCCCTGGTGGTGGATCCGCTGGTGCGCGGCCAGACCAGCAACCTGACGGTCTCCGGCGCCAACCAGAACGAGATGGTCGCCTTCATGTACAGCACCGAGGGCATCGGCGAGGGCCCGGCCGTCGGCTTCTTCGGCGGCATGCGCCTCGACATCCTGCCGCCGGTCCTGACCGTCGGCATCGCCCAGGCGGACGCCACCGGCACTGCCGTGCTGCCCGTGCCCGTGCCCCTCAACGCTCCGCCGGTGACGGTGTTCATCCAGGCGGTGGTGGTGCGCGGCCTGAACGGCAGTGAGTCCGCCAAGAGCAACGTCGTCACCGCCACGGTGCAGTGATTGCTGCCTTCCGGGCTCCGGCCCGGAGGGTTCGCGGGGCCGGCCGCCGAAGGGCGGCCGGCCCCTTCCGTTCCGTGCCGGCCGGGTTCTTCCGTGCTAGCCTGGGGTCATGGGCTTGACCGTCCTGTTCCTGGCCGCAGTCCTCCCGCAGGGCGGCTTCCGGGAGGTCTCCGCCGCCGCCGGCCTCGACTTCGTCCACGCCCCCGTCGCCGACCACTCGGCGGACATCATGCACGGCGCCGGAACCGTCGGCGACTTCAACGGGGACGGCTGGCCGGACCTCTTCGTTCTCGGTGGTGGCGGACGCGACGACGCCTTGTTCCTGAACCAGGGCGACGGCACGTTCCGCGATGAGGCCGCTGCCTGGGGACTCGCTCCGTATCGGCATCGTGGCGTCGGGGCAATTGCCGCCGACTACGATGGAGACGGCTGGGAGGACCTCTTCGTGACCAGCTTCGGGCCGGTGAGCCAGAACCAGGGCCCGGGTTACCACCTCCTCTACCGCAACCTGGGCGGAACGGGCTTCGAGGAGCGCGCCGCTCAAGCTGGCGTGGCCACGACGGCTCCGGGGCTCGCTGATGGCTTCGGAGCCTCCTTCGGTGACGTGGATGGAGACGGCGACCTGGACCTCTTCGTCGCCGGCTGGATGGCCTACGCCGAGGGCAACCGTCTGTTCCTCAATCGCGGCGACGGGACCTTCGCCGATGCCACCCGTGCCGCCGGCCTCTTCAACCGGGACGTCCGCGCCTTCACGCCCCGTCTCGTGGATCTGAGCGGCGACCGCCGACTGGACCTGGCCCTGGTCGCCGACTTCCAGACCTCGCGCTACTACGCCAATCTCGGTGGTGCCCGCTTCGAGGACCGGACTGCGGCCTCGGGTTTCGCCCGCGAGTCCAACGGCATGGGCGCGGCGGTGGCGGACTTCGACGGTGACGGGCTTCTCGACCTCTTCGCCACCTCCATCTACTGGGATCCGCCCGTGGGCGGCGTCCCCAACGGCAACCGGCTGTACCTGGGGGCCGGCCCGCACCGCCAGGAGCCCGGGCCCCAGCCCGAGAGGCGGCGGGCGAAACCGGTGGCCGGCGGGCCGGACGGGACGCGGGGACGGGCGGCCCCCGGGTACGGGCCGGGGCCGGTGGGG
>JALTMS010000611.1 GCA_027001345.1 Acidobacteriota bacterium
GCCGCCGTCGATGTGGACCGCGCCGGTCATGCCCGGGCGCAACAATCCGCGAGGGTCATCCACCGAGCAACGCACCTCGAACATCGCCCGACCATGGACATCACGCCCGGCCACGGCAGCGATGGACTGCACGGTTCCGGAGAAGGCTCGGTCGGGATGGGCCGCCAGCGTCAGTCGTACCTCTTGTCCCGGAGCGATGTCACCGATCTCACTTTCCGGTATTTCCACCTCGGCAACCAGGTTGCGATCGTCGCCGATCTCGAGCACCGTGCCACCGGCGGGGATGCGCTCGCCGATCCGCGCATCGAGGGCCGCACTGAGCACGAGACCCGCCATGGGCGCGCGCAGGGTGCAGGCCTCGATGCGACGCTCGATCTCCTCCGCCTTGGCCTCCAGGCGTTGGACCTCCGCCAGCGCTGCCTCGACTTCCTCGGGCCGCGCCCCCTTCTCCACCAGCCTCAATTGCTGGCGCGTGGAACGCAGCGAGATTTCCGCGATGGCGAGTTCCTTGGCAGCCTGCTCGAAAAAATCGGCTGCCACCAGCCCCTCGGCGCGCAGGCGCTCGAGGCGCGCCTGCCGCGCGCGGCGCTGGGCCACCTCGGCCTCGGCGGCCTTGACCGCCTCCCGGGCCTGGATCACCTCCTCCACCCGCGGGCCGCGTAACAGCAGGGCGTGGCGAGAGCGCGCTCGATCGATCTCCGAACGCACCATTTCCAGCTCGGACCGCAACTCGCTCGGATCGAGACGCGCGACCGCAGCACCGGCAAGGACGCGCTCCCCTTCCCGCACCAGCACCTCGGCCAGAGTGCCGGCAAATTCTGGGCGCACCGCCGCCCGCAGGCGACTGTCGATCACCGCCCCACCCTCCACCTTCAGCGGCCAGGGGACGAAGGCCAATGCGCCGAGAATCGCGACCGTCACCCCGACCCGCGTCAGGCGAGCCCAGCTCAGCGCTCGAGCCGCTGCTCCCAGCAGTCGGAAGAAGGGGCGCCGCAGCAGCGTCAGCGCCGCCAGGGCCAGCAACCACGGACCCCAGGACGCCGAAATGTGGCGCGAGAGTGCCACCGCGCCCGACGCCAGCGTCGTCAGGATCAGCGCCACGTAGAGCGAAGAGAGCAGACCGTAGAGCAGCAGGAAACCGCGGGCCCGGGGCCGCTCGCGCTCGGGATCGGGCCCGCGCCTGCCGAACCATCCGCCGAGGGTCTGCCTGAGTTCGCCCACCGCCACCGCACGAAGATTGGGAATGCCGCTGACGTCGGACAGGGCCCAGTAGCCATCGAGACGAATCAGCGGGTTGAGGTTCATCAGCAGGCTCAGGGCACTGACTCCACCGATCAGCAGCACCGTGGCCTGCAGCGGTCCCGGGGGCAGCACCCGCCAGGCGAGCAGCGCCAGCGCAGTAGCACCGAGATCGAAGAGCGGTCCGGCGATGGTCACCAGCAGCCGCTGGCTCCGTCGGCGCAGCAACCAGGCGCCCGAAACATCGACATACACCGCAGGCATGACAAAGAAGATCAGCATCACGCCGACCTCCCGCACCGGCACACCCAGGTGTCTCGCTGCGAGCCCGTGGGCTGCTTCGTGAAAAACAGTCAATCCCACCGCAGCGGCGACAAGCAACAGCACCCACAGACCCGGGTCGAGAACCGGTACCGAGCCGAGAATCTCCGCGTGATGGGTCAGACCGATCCAGCCCGCCACCGCCAGGAGCGCGAGGTAGACCAGGGCAAAGCCCCGGGTCCAGACAAAGCCCAATGGCCGGGCCAGCGCGGCGAGCATCTTGTCCGGATCACCCAGGCGGTAGCGCAGGTAGAAGGGATTCAATGGCCGCCGGGACGCCCCGGACCCGGAGGCGGGCGCCGGCGCGACAGCCGGGCGTTCGGCAGGCTCCTCGGCAGCCGAAACGCTCGGTCTCCTGTCGAGCAAAGTGCGCAGGGCTGCCGCCCGACGGTTCGCGGGATTGAGCACCAGCACCCGGTCGAGAGCCTGCCGGGCCTCGCCCCCCTGCCCCCGGGCGATGGCCCGCACGGCCCGAGCAAAATGCTCGCGCTCCCGATCCGCCGCCCGGCCCTCGACGGACGGGTCATCGACGGTCTCGGCACTGTCGCTGCTACGGAAGCGCAGCCCCTTCCGAGCCAGCACTCCCAGCACGCCGCCTCGGGCAGCGATCTCCGGCGATCCCGGCGCTCCGGCCCCCGATTCGAGCAGACCGGCGCGCTCGAGATCCAGCAGAAAGGATTCGATCTCTTCGCACTCCCACTGCTCACCGGACCACAGGCAGACGTCCTGCCGAATCTGCTCGACGCTGCTCTGCCCGGTCAACCGAGAAAGCAGGAAGCGCTCGGTGTCGCCGAAACGGAAGAAGCGCTGGGCTCGGGGATCCTGAACCACGACCCCCGCACCGGCACCTTCCTGGGGAATGAGCACCAGGTCGCGCCGTAGCCGCGGGAAGGCACGGCCGGCAGCAACGACGCCGCGGTTGGGAGCCGTCGAGCGGGGTAACCCCGGACGACGCCTGTTGTGGCCCGTAGTGGCCTGAGCCACGCTCATTTCCTCCGCACCGAAGCCTGAATGCCACGATGGGATTAGCAAGAGCCAGGCCAGCTCGCAGGGGTTCGCAAAAGGTCACGAAAGACGGGACTTGTTCGGTTTCCCCGCCCTT
>JALTMS010000612.1:0-2239 GCA_027001345.1 Acidobacteriota bacterium
GTGCATACTCCGAAGGGCGTCAGACGGCGCCGGATCATGGGGCATGATCTCTCGCGCTTCGAAAGGCCGGACATTCCGGGCAACCGCAACCTCGTCTGGCGCATGGTCTGGTATCTGGTCAACGCGACCCTGTTCCAGGGCGCGATCCTGGGCCTGCTGCCGGGTCGTGCGAAGGCGGCGATCCTGCGCCTCTTCGGCGCCCGGGTGGGCCGAGGGTTTGTGTGCAAGCCGCGGGTGTCCATCAAGTACCCCTGGTTCCTCGAGATCGGCGACCATGTGTGGCTCGGGGAGCTGGTCTGGATCGACAATCACACGAACGTGCGCATCGGCAGCCATGTCTGCATCAGCCAGGGCGCCTACATCTTCACCGGCAACCACGACTGGAACGATCCCCGGTTCCGTTTCTTCTGCAAGCCGGTCACCATCGGCGACGGCGCGTGGATCGGCGCTTTCTCCCGCCTCGGCCCGGGCACGACCGTTCCGCCGGGCACGGTGATCGGGGCGGGAGGGCAGGAGTGACGCCCGGCTTCAGGGTGGTAGCGAGATCGGTCCCCGAGCCTGTCGCGGCTTTCGTCCGACTGCTGACCTCGGCGGGCCTCCTCGCAGGGCTGCGGGCTGCCAGCGCAGCCGCGAATTTCGCTGCGCTCGCGCTTCTCGCGCGGCTGTTGGGAACCGAGGAGTACGGTCGCTACGTTTTCTGGCTGACAATTGCAGGAATGTCCACGACAGTGCTGACCTTGGGTCTTCCGCAGCTCCTCACGCGCGAGGTAGCGGCTGCGAGGGGCGCCGGGAGCAACGAGGGGATTGCGCGGATCGTTTCGTTCGTTGTCGTTGTGTTCGCAGTGGTCGCGACGGCGCTTACGATCGTCATCGCTGGCGCTCTGCTCGGATCGCTGTTCCCCGGCATGCTGCGGAACCCGGTCCCGCTGATCTTCGTTGGCCTTCTCGTTGTCGCTGGCCAGGTGGCCACGGTCGCCGGAGGTCTCCTCACCGGTTACGAGAAAGTGCTCGAGGCTCAACTCGGTGCCTTGGTGAGCCCGCTGACATTAGCTTCGATAGCGGGCATGACTCTCTGGATCATGGGCGCGGGTGCGCATGCGGAGTTCGGGCTGTCGATCTATCTCATGGCAGCGACGGCCGGTGCGATCGCGTCATGGTTGATCCTTCGCCGGTCGCTGCGCATCGAAAGGGCCTGGTTTCGCCGGCCGGCGCATGTATGGCCTGCACGCTCATGGCTCTTCGCCGGGTTGTTGTTCGCAGCCAACCAGCTCCTGGTGAACGGCATCACCCAGCTCGACATTCTGATGCTCGGTGCGCTCTCCACATCGAGTGAACTCGCACAATACCATGTTGCTTCCCGTTTCGCATACCTGGTGAACTTCATGTACGCCAGCATTGGCGCAATGGCGGCACCGCGCCTTGCCCGCCTGCACGCGGCTGGTGATCATTGCGCCCTCCAGCTCGAGCTGACCCGCATTGCCCGTGCCGGCTTCCTGGCCAGTAGCGCCGGCGCTGCTATTTTGCTGCTTTTTGTCGGACCGCTCGTCGCGACGTTCGGCACAGGGTTCGACGGCGCCAAGGAGATTGTTCCTGTCCTGCTC
The DNA here is from genome assembly GCA_027001345.1 of Acidobacteriota bacterium. GTDB lineage: Bacteria > Acidobacteriota > Polarisedimenticolia > J045 > J045 > JALTMS01. Next base: position 1,602 of record JALTMS010000612.1, read on the forward strand.
GGTGGATGGGTGGTGATGGCAGTATTCGGGTATGGCCATCTCCTGCTGACGATGACGGGCCGCGTCCGCTGGGCCGTTCAGCTACTGCTGGTTGCAACGCTGCTGAACCTCGTCCTCAATGCGCTCTGGATACCGTCTTTCGGTGCTATGGGGGCCTCTTGGGCGAGCGCCGTTTCCGTCGTCGGCCTGGGTGTCGGTTGCGCCATAGTGGCGATCGCCAGATACCGCATGCGAACTACTGTGCTGGCCAGGGGTTAAGAATTCGAAGGGTATACGACATGAACATACTAACGCCATTGCACCGGCCAGAGTATTTTTACCGGCCGAGGCAGATCTTCAAGCGACTGTTTCTTCCCTATTTCAAGCGCAAGGCGGCGATCCAGTGTCGGTTGCCGTGGGGTTTTCGTCTTGTAGTGCTCCCGAGCGATCGCTTCATCGGCGAGGCGATCCTACGGGTCGGGCTCGATGGCCTTCCGCTCTGTGAGGTGATGTGGCGTCTGCTCCAGGATGGGGATCTGGCGATCGACGTGGGCGCCAACATCGGGCTTACGACCAGCCTCATGATCGCGCGTGTCGGAAGGAACGGCCGCGTCGTCGCCTTCGAGCCACACCCGCGGTCGTTCGCTTTATTGGAGGAC
>JALTMS010000612.1:2249-2660 GCA_027001345.1 Acidobacteriota bacterium
CAGGAAGGTCCACCGAATAACCTGGAGCTTCGTCGAGAAGCCGTAGGCAGAGAGGGCGGCTGGGCGGCAGTCGTCGAGCCGCAGCCGTGGCACGAGCATACCGGCGGAGTTTTTGTCGAACCGATCTCCAACCATGGCGGCCGCCAAAGCGATCTCAAGGTGCCCATCGTGAGGTTGGACGAATGCCTCGCGGCCTATGAAGACATCGGTCTCGTCAAGATCGACGTCGAGGGGTTTCAGGACGAGGTGCTGAAGGGAGCTGCGACGCTACTGGCAGAGCGTCGCATCAGGGATCTGATCTTCGAAGTTCCGAGGGACATCGGTCCCTCATACGGTATGATCGACTGGTTGAAGACTCTCGGATACAGCTGCTTCGTTATCCGGCAGAAGTTGCATCGACCGGTATTGGAC
>JALTMS010000613.1 GCA_027001345.1 Acidobacteriota bacterium
ATCCGCGGTGGGGGGCTGACCGGACAGGCCGGTGCCTTCCGTCTCGGCATTGCTCGCGCTCTGATCGCCTTCGACGCGGAACTCAAGCCGGCGCTCAAGAAGCAGGGCTTGTTGACCCGTGACGCTCGCGAGGTGGAGCGCAAGAAATACGGCCAGAAAGGCGCCCGGGCGCGCTTCCAGTTCTCCAAGCGCTGATCTCTGCCGCGGCTGCCGACTGCTGGCGGTCGCCTGCGCTTGGCCAGGCCTTCTGGCGACAACCCAAGGTGGTGGACCCGCCCAGGTCCGCGCCTGACCGGAGGAATCGTGGAAAACAACCTGTCCGTCTCCCTCAGGGAGCTGCTCGAGGCCGGAGCCCATTTCGGTCACCAGAAGGCCCACTGGGACCCGCGCATGAAGCCCTACATCTTCGGGCTTCGGGGTGGGGTCTACATCATCGATCTGCAGAAGACCCTCGTCCTTTTCCGCGAGGCGCTGAACTTCGTCCATGACCTGGCCGCCGAGGGCAAGACGGTGCTCTTCGTCGGTACCAAGCGCCAGGCCCAGGAGATCATCGTCCGCGAGGCGGCGCGCTGCGAGATGTACTACATCCACCAGCGCTGGCTCGGCGGGCTGATGACCAACTGGAACACGGTGAAGAAGTCGGTCGACAAGATGCGGACCCTCGAGAACGCCGAGAACGATCCGCGCTTCGCGCACCTGACCAAGAAGGAACGGCTGGGCTTGATCAAGCAGCGCTCGCGGCTCGAGCACGTGCTGGCCGGTATCAAGGACATGAGCCGGCGGCCGGATGCCCTCTTCGTGGTCGATACCCGCCGCGAGCACATCGCCGTCGCCGAGGCCAACCGGCTGCGGATTCCCGTCATCGGGCTGATCGATACCAACGCCGATCCAAACAATATCGATTTTCCGATTCCGGCCAACGACGACGCGATCCGTTCGATCGAGCTGTTTGCCACCAAGATCGCCGACGCGATTATCGAGGGGCGCAATCAGTGGCGCGCCAGTCGGCCCGAGCGCTCGTCGCGTTCGCCACGACGCCGGGGTGCCGGCCGCGATCGCGCTGCTGCGCCAGCCGCACCTGCCGCCGCCAAGCCGCCGGCCGATGCGGCCCCCGCCCCGGTGGCGCCGGTCGCAAGCGAAGAGGCCGCGCCGCCTCCGGCGGCTGCCGAGTCGGCTCCGGAAGCGGAGGCCTGATCTCCGGATGACCAACAGCACGTGGCGGCTTTTTCGAGCCGCCATCGCTTTGAAAGGCCCGCTCTTTCGGGCCGCGTAGAGGAACAGAAATGTCGGTAACTGCCCAGGACGTGAAAAAGCTCCGCGCCATGACCGGAGCGGGAATGATGGACTGCAAGAAGGCCCTGACCGAGACCGGTGGCGATTTCGACGCCGCGGTGGATTTCCTGCGCAAGAAGGGCCTTTCCTCTGCGGCCAAGAAGGCGGGCCGCGAGACCTCCGAGGGGATGGTCTATGCCTACATCCACCCGGGAAGTCGGGTTGGTGTGCTGATCGAGGTCAACTGCGAGACCGACTTCGTCGCTCGTACCGACGACTTCCAGGCCCTGGTGCGTGACCTGGCAATGCACGTGGCCGCCGCCCAGCCGCGTTGGGTGGCGCGTGAGGATGTTTCCGAGGCCGAGATCGAGCACGAGAAGAAGATCTATCTCGAGCAGATGAGAGAGTCGGGCAAGCCCGAGGCGGTGCTGGAAAAGATCGTCACCGGCAAGATGGAAAAGTTCTACTCCGAAAACTGCCTGCTCGAACAGGGTTTCATCAAGGATCCGGACAAGACCGTCAAGGCTCTGCTTACCGAGACCATTGCGAAGTTGGGCGAGAACATGCAGGTCGCGCGCTTCGTGCGGTACGAACTTGGCAAGTAGCCTCCTGGTGGGAGCCGGATTCGCAGCCGGAGAGCAGCCATGACGGCACCGGAGATCCCCTATCGCAGGGTCCTGCTCAAGCTCAGCGGAGAGGCCCTTCTCGGCGAGCAGAGCTTCGGCATCGACCCCGCGGTGGTCGCCCGCATTGCCAGGGAGATCGCTCAAGTGCGGGCCCTGGGCGTAGAACTGGGCGTGGTGATCGGTGGCGGTAACATCTTCCGGGGTGTGTCGGCTGCGGCGCGAGGTGGGGTCGATCGGGTCACCGGCGATCACATGGGTATGCTCTCGACGGTGATCAACTCGCTGGCGTTTCAGGACGCTCTCGAGGGTATCGGCGTGGAGACCCGCGTGCTGTCGGCGATCAAGATGGACCAGGTCGCCGAGCCCTTCATCCGGCGCCGGGCGATGCGGCACCTGGAGAAGGGGAGGGTGGTGATTCTGGCCGCCGGCACCGGCAATCCCTACTTCACCACCGATACGGCTGCGGCGCTGCGGGCGATGGAACTGCGCGCCAGCGTGCTGCTCAAGGCGACGAAGGTCGACGGGGTCTACGACAAGGATCCCGAGACCCACGACGATGCCGAGTTCCTGCCCGAGCTGACGTACCGCGAGGTGCTGCGCCGGGGGCTCGGTGTGATGGATGCCACCGCCATTTCGCTGTGCATGGACAATGACCTTCCGATCGTGGTCTTCAATCTGCTCGAGGAAGGGAATATCCTTTCCCTGCTCGAGGGCCGACGCATCGGGTCGGTCGTCACGAGCTAACAGGACAGTGCGC
>JALTMS010000614.1 GCA_027001345.1 Acidobacteriota bacterium
AGTCCGGAAGTTCTCGCGAGTTCAAGGGCGAGGGAGCGACATCGCGGGCCCAGACCCTGACGGCGAATCTCGCCGTGCGCGTGATGGCGGTCGGGACCGGCGGCCGGATGCTGATCGCGGGCACCAAAAAGATCACCGTCAACCGGGAAAACCAGACGATCGTTCTGGCGGGCATCGTGCGGCCCGACGACGTGCTTTCCGACAATACGATTCGTTCGTCCGCGATTGCCGACCTGACGATTCGCTACGGTGGTACGGGCGATCTGGCTGATGTTACCCGGCAAGGCTGGTTTCATCGGTTGCTGACCAAGATCTGGCCGCTGTGAGGGCACCGATGCCGAACCGGTCGAGAGATGACGCCTGGGATCCCATGTTCCGGCGGGTCCTGGGTCCGGAAAGGAGTGACACGCTGTGAAGATCAGCTTCGAGTTTCCTCGTCGGTGTCGGAGCGCCGGTCTGATACTGGTGGCATCCGTCGCGGTTGCGGGCCTGAGCGTGATGGCCGACGACACCGTACAGGCTCCTCCGGGGCCTCGTCTCGAGGTCGAGCGCGTCGCTCCGGCGGTGGCCGGGACCCTGCGTTCGGGTTTCGTGCGGCTGCGGGACGTGGTCGACGTTCGCGGTGTGCGAGACAACCAGCTCGTCGGCTACGGCCTGGTGGTCGGTCTGGCCGGGACCGGCGACGGAACTCAGGCGAAGTTCACCATTCAGAGTCTGGCCAACGCGTTGCAGAGGATGGGCGTGGTGGTGCCGATGCGGTCGATTCGTGTCGACAACGTGGCCGCGGTGATGGTCACCGCGGACCTTCCCGCCTTTGCACGACCCGGCAGTCGCCTCGATGTGACGGTCTCTTCGATCGGCGATGCCGACTCGCTGAGCGGTGGGACTCTGCTGATGACGCCGCTGAAGGGGCCCGACGGCCGGGTCTATGCCCTGGCCCAGGGGCCGATCTCGCTCGGCGGTGCGTTCGCTGCTTCCGGGGGTGGGGGCAGCGTGCAGAAGAACCATCCGACCACCGGCCTGATACCCTCCGGGGCCCTGGTGGAGCGTACTGCGGGGATCGATCTGGGGGGCCGAGACAGCTTCGAATTGCAGCTTCGCGCCCCGGACTTCGAGACGGCCTTCCGCGTGGAGAAGGCCCTCAACCAGGCGTTCGGTGGCTCGACGGCCCACGCGATCGATGCGGGGACGGTCAAGGTGATGATTCCGGAAGTCCTGCGGGACCGGCCGGTGGAGTTTCTGGCTCACACTCTCGAGGTGGGAGTGCGGCCGGATGTGCCGGCGCGCGTGGTGCTCAACGAGCGCACGGGAACGGTGGTGCTCGGTGGCGACGTGATGATCTCCCAGGTCTCGGTGACCCACGGCAACCTGACGATCGCCGTCACCGAGCGTTTCGGGGTTTCGCAGCCGGCGCCCTTCTCCGAAGGTGGGGAGACGGTAGTCGTTCCCGAGGGTGAGGTCGTGGTGGACGAGGAGCCCGCTCAGCACCTGGATCTCGGCCCCGGCACCAGTGTCGAGGAACTGGTCAAGTCGCTCAAGAAGGTGGGTGTCACGCCGCGGGACATGATTGCGATCTTCCAGGCCATCCGCGCGGCCGGGGCCCTGCACGCTGAACTGGTGCTGATCTGATGAGCGGCGATGATGCGGCGATTCGCAAGGCGGCTCAGGGCCTCGAGGCGGGGCTCCTGCGCCAGATGCTGCGGGCGATGGAAAAGGCTCAGCTCGAAGGCGGTCTGTTCGGTGCGGGCGCGGAAGGCAAGACCCGGGCCGCTGCCTTCGAGCTGATGCTCTCGGAGATGCTGGCCGAGCGTGAGCCCCTCGGGCTTGCCGAGCAGATTGCCGAGCAGATCGAGCAGCAGGGCGGGGCAGAAAACATCGACTCCGAGCGGGACTTTTCTCCGGATTGGTCCGATATTTTCCGCTGGGAGACTCAAGAATCCGCAGATTCGGCCGATGAGTATGGCGGATAGCCTTATGAAGGCGAATAAGCGGCGAAATATGACCAAGGAGGAACAGGCATGAAGGTCAGCGGATCCGATCCTCTCAGCCGGCTGCGGGATCTTCTCGAGAAGATCGGCGAGTCGGATCGCGCCCAGCGCAGCGAGGATCGCCCGACCCAGCGCAGCGCCGACGGCAGTCAGACCGCCGCCGCCGGCGATATGGTGGACCTTTCCACGCGAGCCAGAGAGCTGCGCAGTCTGCGGGAGGCAGTGGAAGCCAGCCCGGAGAGCCGGCGAGAGCTGGTCGCGCGGCTGCGTGATGAGATCGCCAGCGGCCGCTACCGCATTGACGGCAGTCGCATCGTCGATGGCTTGCTCGCCGAACAGGACGAACTCGACCAGTGAGATCCGAGACTTCATCGGCAGCTCGGCAGGATCCGTCGCGGGCGTTGGCGGCCATTCTCGATGGTGAGCGGGCGGTCTTCGACGATCTGGCCGAACTGGCCAGGGCCTTTCGTCGGGCCCTGACCGACGCCGATGCTCGGAGTCTCGATCGCCTGGCCGATCGTGCCCAGACCCTGGCGACTCAGTTCGAGATGCTCGAAGTCGAGCGGATGCGTCTCGAGGCACAGCAAATCGACGAAACGGGGGAGGTTGACCGGGCCCGGGAGGCCTTTGCCCTGTCGCTGCAGCGCCTGCTGCGTGAGGGCGCGGT
>JALTMS010000615.1 GCA_027001345.1 Acidobacteriota bacterium
CCTGGGGGCCTCGACCACCAACTGAGCGTCAGCAGGATCCGGCCGCGGCCGGATCCTGCTGACGCTCAGTTGGTGGTCGAGGCCCCCAGGTCCACCACCACCTCTCCGGCGATCACCGCCGGCGGATCGTCCACAACGGGCGCAGTGCCGATTCCCGGCGCCGAATAGATGGAGGGATCGGGCAGCGCCAGGAGTTGGGCGCCCTCCAGGGACAGCCCGGTGCCGTTCGGATCCTCGAGGAGCAGGAGCTCGCTCTCGATGGCGCGGACGATGTACTCGGAGCCGGTCGGCCCCATGGTCACGCCGTCACGGATGCTGAAGGTCGGAAACCAGCGATCCTCGAAACCGTCCTCGTCGAAGTCGCTGCCCTCCCAGGGGATGCCCCAGAGCTGGCCCGGACCGTTGTAGCTCATGAAGACGATCTCGCCGTCATGGCTGTCGTCGCCGTTGGCGTCGTTGTCCGTGGAGTGGGTGTAGGTGAAGTTGATCGGCTGCTCGAAGGTCACGAACTCGTCGTTCGCGTCGAGGACGCCGACGTACTGGTTCCAGGGGTTGGAACCCGTTTCGTACTGGTAGAAGCTCGTGGCTGCCCAGACGTCCCAGATCTCGGTCAGGCCGGAGGTGTCCGTCACCATCGGCCCGGAACGCATGCCCCAGCTGAACATCCCCTCGTTGAGGGTCACGCCGTCGGCGAGGCCGACCTGGGTCAGGTTCGAGCCGTCTCCGTCAACGTCGTGGTAGAGGGTCATGTCACGGCTGTCGAAGATGAAGACATAGGGCGAGTTCACGTCCTCGGCCTCCGGCAGGAAGACGTCGCCAGCGAGGCCTTCTTCCTCCGTGATGCCCGACTTCAGGCAGTCCACGAAGCCGTAGAGGGTCAAGGTCGAACTGTTGGCGAAGACGGCGTCTGAACCGTCCACGAACTCCTCGGCGAAGTAGGTGACGGCGTCGTCCGGGTAGACGTAGCTCACCATGCCACCCAGGTTGTCCGACCACATGTCCAGCCAGCCCATGTTCGCCACATCAATCGTCTCGGGCGGATCCAGGGGCGTCCAGGTCCAGGTCTCCTCGTCCAGGACCGCCGTCTTAAGCCAGTCCGACCCGTCGTACTCCACCTGGTATTGGGCCCAGGTGAAGCCGCCGTTGCCGTCGTCGGCGCTGTCCCACCAGGTGAAGACCATGCCGACGATGTCGGTCAGAGCAAGTTCATTGGTCTCGAAGCGGATCAGGCGGCCCGGAGCGGCGAAGACCTCGTACTGCTGTCCGGCGGTCCCGTCGTAGGTCTCACGGGTGATGATGTCGCCGCTCTGCAGAGTCGCGCCGCCATCCACCCAGAGGCCCCAGTAGTCGATCCATCCCCAGCTGCCGTCCTCGGTCACGAAGGGGAAGCCGCTCTCGATGTCCACGCGCTGACCGGCGTTGTCCCCCTCGTTGTAGTAGAGGTTGTAGTTCCAGGTGTTGACCAGGAAGTTGCTGCGGCTCCAGTAGACGCCGGAACCGTCGTCCACCTGCTTCAGCATGTAGTTCTCGTCGAAGGCGATCAGGTTGGTCTCCTCCTCGATGGTGTCGGTACCGCCGTTCATGCCCCAGTCGTAGCGCGCCTTGCGGTAGACCTTGGCGACGCCGGTGGACTGGTCGCTGCTCATGTTCACCGCAACCTGGATCCAATCCGCGAAGCCACCCAGATCCTGCTCCGCCTCGACGTCGCCGAAGGACTGGAAGAACACGAAGCCGATGGAACCCTCCGCCGCCTCGACCGTCTCGAGGGATCCGTAGAGCCTGGTCCGAGCCCAGCTGCCGCCCTCGGGAACGCCGGCGAAGTCCATGGCGAAGGAGCCGAAGGGGTTCAGATCGTCGGGGGCCGCCTGGACGACGGTCCGCACATGGATGATCGTCCCCATCTCATCGTCGGGTACCCAGACCTTCACGACCTGGGGAGAGTCATTGTCCTCCCGGGTGCTCTGGACGGTCCAGATCTCGAACTGCAGCTCCGTGCCGGTCGATTCCCCGGTATCGTCTCCAGCATCGGATCCGACACCGCAGAGGGACGCATCGATCTGGGCCAGGTAGGCCCCGTAATTCACCATGGGGCCGGCCTTGGTCTGGGACACCATGCACAGGATCTCGTTGATGAGATCCAGGGGCTCCATGGCTGAGTCCCACACGTAGTAGAAGGCCTCGTCGGTGTGGTAGTCCGAGTCGGTGTCGAAGGATTCGCCGCCGGTAGCCGGTCCGCCGGTGCTGGCGCCCGGCCCGATGGTGGCGCCGCCGCCGCTCGTGCCGTTGGCGGTGACGACGCTGACTGCGTTCGGAAGACTGAGGCCGTTCACGGCGCCGGTCGTCGTGCTGCCGGTACCGCTCGAAGAGCCGCTGCAGGCCGCGGTCACCAGGAGCAGGGCGGCGCCGGCCGGCCAGGGAAGGTAGGTTCGGATCATGGTCGAAGAGGTTCGAGGGAGGCCCGCGAACCGCACTTCGCCGGCAAGCAGCTCCGGACGGCGAAGGCGAAAGGGGAGGGAATCCTCTCCCCCATCGGCCCCTTCCCCCCTTCCTCCTGAAGGCCCTTTCGGGGCAGGCCGCAACCCCTTGTGCCCGGGGGGCTTGGGCGGCCGGGGACAAGAGGGCCGGAGGCAGGCGGCGTTCCCTGGGAGACCGGTG
>JALTMS010000616.1 GCA_027001345.1 Acidobacteriota bacterium
CACCGCTCGGGCGGCTCTCGCGCTTTGCCGGCGCAGTGGGGGAAGCGCTCACCCCGGAGGTCGACTGGATCTACGCGGCGGGACAGCTGGTCGCGACGGTGCGGCACGATGCCGGAAAGCCGGTCGGCGATACGCTGCGCCTGCAGAAGAGCGGGGACGATATCGAGCTGACCTGGTCGGATCCAGACGGCTGCTTGCACGCCTACGAGGTCACGCGCTCGACCGAGCCGTCGTTCTCGAGTTACGAGACGCTGGCCAGCGGTCTGACGCGGCCTGAGTACACGGACAGCGGTGAGGCCACTGGGCCGCAAGACTACTTCTACCTGGTGGAGTCGGTTCGTTCGACGCGCATCCACTGGTACGTAGCCGACCACCGCGGATCGACGCTGATGGTGCTCGACGATGCGGGCGAGATCGTCGCTGAGTACGAGTACTTCCCGTTTGGGGAGCTGAAGTCTGCGTCCTCGTGCGGTGAGCTGGAAGGGGTTTACCAGGGCGCCCTGCGAGACCAGAAGGCGGATCTCTACGACCTGGGGGTTCGTCACCACTCTCCGGACCTGGTGCGCTTTCTGACGGCGGACGTGGTGTGGCCGGACCTTCGGGTGCCGTCCCGCTGGAATCTCTACCTCTACTCCACGAACGACCCGGTGAACCTGATCGACCTGCTGGGCTACGCGACGACGACGAAGAACGGCGGGATCAACTACCTGCGGAACATCGACCTCTATGACGATCCCCGTGGCTACCAGATGCTGCTGGAGGTGGCAGCGAACTTTACGGGAGAGACGGTGTCGGATCTGCTCTCCCTGGACGTGATCGCGGACGGGATGGCACTGGCGGGTGACTCGACGCTGTCGCCCGGCCAGCGGGCGTGGGGAACGACGAAAGCCGGTGCCGTGGCGGTAATGGACGTCGCCGGTGGTGTTATAGTCAAACGGTTCCTGGGCCGGGCCTGGAAGGCCTGGAAGCTGTGGCGGCGCGGCGAGGAGCTGGCCGAAGGAGCGATCAGAGGAGGTGCAAGAGCAGTATCACGCACAACGAGCCTGGTGGATGATGCCGCAAAGGGGGGAGCGAAGGCACTGGGACGTGGTTCCACTGCCAACCTCTCCAAGGGAACCACCCTTGCTCGGAATCTAAGGGAGCAACTTGCGATCGAGCAGGCGATGGAGAGCGCCTCACAAGGGACGAGGCTGCGGATCACGATGACGGATCCGCGATGGCCTGCTTCAGAGGGATGGGTCAAGATGCAGCAGATCATCAAGCCTGGTGGTGAGCCCATCAACGTCCACTACCTGTTCAACCAGGTCACCGGTGCCGTTGACGACTTCAAGATCGTCCTTCCGGGAGCGCGATGACATGAGGGTCGTGTTTCGGAACCCAGACATGTCGGAGTGCCCCGCGCAGATCGAGCCATACGCGAGGGACCCGAACCTCACGCCGGGGCGCGAGTACGTCGTGCACGCCGTTTCCGTGTATGAGGGCGTGGTGGGCTACCTGGTGATCGATGATCTCGACATTCCGGGGTGGCCCCCAGCGTGGTTGTTCAGAGTAACTGAGCGCTCGCTTCCGAAGGACTGGATTTGCAACGCGTTCCCGGACTGGCCAGAGCTTGTTCTTGGCCCAAGCTTCATTGCCGCTAGCCAAGACGCCTACGCTCAGATGGTCGAGTTGGATGCGGCCCAAGTGGCTCGGCTTCGGCAGAGGGTGGACGGCGGATAGCCACGTGCACTCGCACGCCTTACCCCCGCCTGGCGTAGGTGATCCGGTGATCCTAGTTTGTGCGTCGCGGATCTCGGAGCCTATGCCCTGCCGTTCCTGGATGTCCTCCCCGCCACCAGCGAGTTGACGAGCCGGATGACGGCTCGTCGATCCTTTTCGGGCGGGGAGAGGACCTTCTGGAACTTCTTCCAGAGTCGGCGGACCTCGGAGTCCTCGGGGAGTCTGGCGGCCTTGGGGGGCGGTTTGAGGCCGAGGAGTTCGTCGGCGGAGACCTTGAGGGCCTTGGCGATCTCGACGACGACGGCCGTGGGCGGGTACTCGGCGACGGTCTCGTAGGCGGAGATCGCCCGCTGGCTGACCCTGGCCCCCCTGTTCGCCTGTAACCTCTCCCTCTCGAGGAAGGCGTCGATGTGCTGGAGGAGCTGCCTGCGCTCCTTTACGAGTAGCTTCTCGACCCGCTTGAACCTCCGCCAGAGTCGGGTGTCCTGGGCTTTCTGGTGCGCGAGGTAAGCGGTCGAGAATCGGTGCTCCCGCGCTGCGGCCGCTGACCGCGTAGAGCCTCAGTCGTTGGTCCGGCCAGTCACTTCCTCGAGTGGGCTGAGCCGCGGCGTCTGGGCAAAGTGCTCCTTCCACAGCCGGGGCGTCAGCAGGGCCACTTCAGAGGCTGGGTGGCTATCGACCCGCCGCAGCACATCGACGAGGTAGCGGTACGGTGAGACCCCCTGGAGCCGGCAGGTCTGCAACAGGCTCTGCAAGATCCCCACATACTCCGCTCCCAGCTCCGTCCAGCAGAACAGCCAGTTCTTCCTGCCCAGCGTGATCGGGCGGATCTGGCGTTCGAGGTGGTTGGTATCGAGCGGCACACCCGGATGCCAGAGAAACACCTTCAGCGCCTTCCGCCGCCGATGAAGAACGGCGGGATCAATTA
>JALTMS010000617.1 GCA_027001345.1 Acidobacteriota bacterium
GTGTGGCGACGGTCCACACCGCGGCCACCGGAGTCGAGACCCTGACCCGGTGCGAGCACGGCGAGTCCGACCTGCTGTTGATCGATGCCCAGTTGCCCGACATCGATGGTTTCGAACTCACGCGCCGGATCAAGGAACGGCCCGCAGCGCCTCTGGTGGTGATCCTGGTCCTCTTCGACTATGCCGCGGTACAGCAGGAGGCAGCGGCGGCCGGTGCGGATGGGCTGATCGACAAGACCACTTTCATCCAGCAGCTCGGTCCCATCTTGCCTGACCTCGTCCGCCGTCAGGCGGCCCGGCGAGGAGATGTACCGGGGCCCTGATCAGGGTTCGACCAGCCCCGTGCGAATCGCCAGTCGCACCAGGCCGGCCACGTCGTAGATCTCCAGCCGCTCCATCAGGTGGGCGCGGTGGGTCTCGACGGTCTTGACGCTGACGTTCAGATCGGCGGCGATCTCCTTGGTCGAGCGCCCTTCGGCGATCAACTGAAGGATCTCCCGCTGTCGGGCGGTGAGGGTTGCCAGCGGATCGTCATGATCGCCGCCGGCTCGTAGAAAGGCCGAGACCACCTTGGTCGAGATCGCGGGGCTGAGATAGCTCTCGCCGCGGGAGACCGCCACCAGGGCCAGGTCCAGCTCGGTGGCGACGGCGTCCTTGAGCAGATAGCCGGCGACTCCCGCCCGCAGAGCCTGGGCCACGTAGCCCTCGTCGGCATGCATCGAGAGGATGATCACCCGGGTGCGGGAGGAGACCCTGGAGGTGCGCGCCGCGACCTCCAGACCGTTGAGGCCGGGCATGGTGATGTCGAGCAGGGCCACGTCGGGCTGATGCCGCTCGATCAACTCGAGGGCCGAACGTCCGTCACCCGTTTCCGCGACGATCTGCACGCCGGGGATCTTCTCCAGCAGCATGCGGATACCGGTGCGGACCAGATGATGGTCGTCGGCCAGCAGGACCTTCACCGCTCACCTCCAGGGAATATGTACCGTGATCGTCGTGCCTGCGCCGGGCGATGAGTCGATGGCCAGCTCTCCACCGAGCGACTCGACCCGCTCCCGGATGCCCAGCAGGCCCAGGTGCTGGCCTCCCGCCGCGCGGCGCAGCGCCTGGCTGACGTCGAAGCCCTGCCCATCGTCGCGCACTTCGATTTCGAGCTGGCCGCCCCGGTGCTCGACACGAACCGTGACCCGCGAGGCCTGCGCGTGCCGCATCACGTTGGTCAGCGCCTCCTGCACACAGCGGAAGGCGGTGATCTCCACCTCCGGTGGCAGGCCCCGAGGCGGGCCCTGGGGGGCGATCTCGATCTCGAGGCCCGCTCGCTGGGCCTGGGCTTCGAGGTAAGAGCGCAGTGCCGGACCGAGGCCGAGTTCGTCGAGCAGGGGCGGTCGCAGGTCGAGGGAGAGCGCCCGGACATGGCGGATCATTCGATCCACCACTTCGATGGTGTCCGCCACGCGTTCGCCGGCTTCCGAGGAGGGAGCGAGGGAGGCCAGGAGCTGGAGATTGATCTTGGCCGCGGTCAGCCCCTGGCCCATCTCGTCGTGGAGTTCTCGGGCGATGCGCTTGCGCTCGTCCTCCTTGGCCAGCTCCAGGCGGCGGGTCAGCCGGCGCAGTCGGCCATAGGCTTCGTGGAGTTGCTCGCGGCTGGCGTGCATCTCCGCCAGGGCCTGCTCACGCTGGTTCTTCAGTGCCAGCAGTTCCCGATTGCGGCGTTCGAGGGTCGAGGTGCGGCGCCGGTGAGCGGCGAAGACGGCCAGGATCAGTAGTCCCGCCACCGCCAGCCGGAACCACAGCGTCATCCAGAAGGGTGGGACCACCACCAGCGTCAGAGAGGCTGTCGCATCGCTCCACACACCATGGGAAGAGCGGCCGCGCACTTGCAAGGTGTACTTGCCCGGATCGAGATTGGTGAAGGTCACCTCGCGACGGTCGCCGATTTCGATCCATTCGTCGCGCAGGCCGGCGAGGCGGTAGGCAAAGCGGTGCCGGCGGGTGTCGCCGAAGTCGAGAACGGCAAAGGAGAAGGTGAGAATCTTGCCGTAGGGCACCTCCATCCGGCGCAGCTCCCAGGGTGGGCGATCGGCAGAGATGCTGCCGTCGAGGGTGCTGATCGCCCGCAACACGGTCGGTGCCGGTGGAGAGGGGGCGACATCGAGGCCGCGCTCGATGACCAGCAGGCCGCTGGACGAGCCGAAGTAGAGCCGGCGGCGTCCCGAAAAGCTGGCGCCGCCGTTGAAGCCGGTGGCCGGCAGTCCGTCGCCGGCATCGACGCTGATCAGCGAGCCGGACCGGGTGTCGAAGCGCGTCAGACCGTTGGGCGCGGCGAGCCAGAGCACCGTGCCATCGACCGCCAGCGCGCGCACCGTATCGTCGGCCAGGCCGTCGCGCTCGGTGAAGTGCTCGAAGAACACCCGGTCGCCCTGGCGGCGCACGGCGTTGAGGCCGCCGCCTGCGGTGGCGATCCACACCGTGCCCGCATCGTCGACGGCAAGTGACGTGACGTAGTGGAAACTCAGCGAGTGCGGGTCGCCGGGATCGGGCAGGTAGCGGACCACCCGGCCCGTGGCGCGGTCGAGAGCATTGACGCCTCCCGAGCGCGTGCCGACCCAGAGCACGCCCTGCGGATCTTCCGCCAGAGCGGTGATGTAGTTGTCGCTGAGGGTGGCCGGATCTTCGGGGTCGTGAACGAAGGCTTCGAAGCTCGTCGCACCGCGGCGCAGGCGGAACAGACCGCTGCCGCCGACGCCGATCCACAGCTCGCCTTCCCGGTCGCGGTGCAGCGCCGTCACGTAGCCCGGGCCGAGGGAGCCGGGAGTCGCGGGGTCGTGGGCGAAGACTCGGGTGCCCTTGCCGGCTTCCACATGGAACAGGGGGCCCATGCTGCCGACCCAGAGACTGCCGTTCTCGCCCTCGGCCAGGGAGAGCAGCGTCCCCCGGGTGAGAGGGTCGGGAACGACGCGTGGATCCTGGGTGAAGTGCGCCGCGCCGGGTCGGCGGAAGCACAGGCCTTTGCCCCAGGTGCCGGCCCACACCCGCCCGCTGCTGTCCTCGAGCACCGAGGTGACATCGTCGAAGCTCAGGCCCTGGCGGGTGGTGAGCACTTCGCTGCGCAGGGCCGGCCGGCGGGCGCGCAGGACTCCGTGGGACCAGGTGCCGAACCATACCGCGCCCGTGTGATCGACGGTCAGGGAGGCGATGCGCTCTTTGGCCAGCTCAGCGGCCGTACGGGCGGGAGGAGGAAGGAATCGCCTCGTGACCACGTCCAGGCGATCGACGCCGCCACCCCAGGTGCCGATCCACAGCGTCCCCTCCGGATCGATGGCCAGAGAGGTCACCAGTGGATAGCTCAGGCTCTGCGGATCCTCGGGCTCGGAGGTGAAGTGTTCGAAGCGACGGCGTGGCGGATCGAGCCGGTCGAGGCCCCCTTCGGTGGCGATCCACAGGGCACCCTGGTCGTCCTTCGCCAGGGCGAAGACCTGATCGCTGATCAGGGAAGCGGGGTTTCCGGGGTCGTGACGCCAGCGCGCGAAAAAGCGTCGCTCGCGGTCGAGTCGGGCCAGCCCGCCTCCCACCGTGCCGACCCAGAGATAGCCCTGGTCGTCCTCCTGTAGTGCGTAGACGTAATCGTGGGGCAGGGCCCGCGGATCGCCGGGGTCGGCCAGCAGACGCTGGAAGTTGCCCGTGGCGGGATCGAGGCGATTGAGCCCGATCTGGGTGCCGACCCAGATGACGCCCTGACGATCCTCGACGATCACGTTGACGCTGTCGTGGGTGATGGTGGTCGGGTCGGCCGAGTCGTGCCGGAAATGCTCGAAGCTCCAGTCCGCGCGCGAGAGGCGATCGAGACCGCTGGAATTGGTGCCGATCCACAGGTTGCCCGCCCGATCCTCGTAGATCGTGCGCACGTAGTTGTCGGATAGCGAGTCGGGATCGCCGATCACGTGCTCGAAGCTGGTCGCGCGGTGCCCGTCGTACATCACCAGCCCGTCCCGGGTGCCGATCCAGATGAAGCCCGCCCGGTCCTGGTGGATCGCGGTGACATTGTCGATGGGCAGGCCCCGCTCGGAGCCGAAGTGCTCGACCACCAGGTCGGGCGGGCCGCTCGCGACGGCCGGGTCGGTCAGGGTCAGTCCCAGGACCAGGGCCAGCAGCCCGCGGAGGGCCGTGCGAGGGAGGGAACGAGCGGGGATCGACATGGCTGAGATCAAGAGTACCGCGACCTCGGCCCGGCGGGGCTGCCGTTGACTGGTTTTTCAGTTAAGCTTGCGCCTTTCCCCGCCACCGCCCGGGCCGGCCCGGGCGCGATCAGGATTGCCAGCCATGACCGACGAAAAGCACGCGCTACCCGCTCCTCCGACCGAGGGTCTGTTCCTGGGCAAGATCGACGAGGAGAGCATTTACCCTTTCCCCGAACAGGATCCCGACGAGAAGGAGATCGCCGACATGACCGTCGCGGCCTTCCGCGAGTGGGCCGACGACAACCTCGACTCGGAGAAGATCGACCGGGACCAGGAGATTCCAGAATCCGTCCGCCGGCAGCTCGGTGAGCTGGGCCTG
This sequence comes from Acidobacteriota bacterium, assembly GCA_027001345.1. Lineage (GTDB taxonomy): Bacteria > Acidobacteriota > Polarisedimenticolia > J045 > J045 > JALTMS01. The sequence continues at coordinate 4,558 of JALTMS010000617.1, forward strand.
CTCGGCGCGACGGTACCCGAAGAGTACGAGGGAGCCGGTTTCGGCACCACCTCCTACTGCCGGCTGGTGGAAGAGATGTGCCGGCGCGACGCGTCGTTGTCGGTCTTCCTCGGTGCGCACCTTTCGATCGGCGCCAAGCCCCTGCTGCTCTACGGCAACCCGGAGCAGAAGGCCAGGTACCTGCCGGGGGTGGCTACCGGCGAGACGATCTGCGCGTTTGCTCTGACCGAGCCCGGCTCGGGTTCCGACGCCAACGCGATGCGCACCACAGCCGAGTGGGACGACGCCAAGGGCGTCTTCCGTCTCAACGGCAACAAGATCTGGATCACCAACGGCTCCTATGCCGAACTCTTCTCGGTCTTCGCCAAGGCCCGGGGCGCAAGGGGCAACGGCCCGGGGGCCTTTATCGTTCGTCGTGGCCAGAAGGGCTTCAGCAACGGGCCCTCCGAACACAAGCTCGGCATCCGCGGAACGGCCACCACCGAGCTGGCGTTCCAGGATGTGGAGGTCGCCCCGGAGGACGTGATCGGCGAGATCGGCGAGGGCTTCAAGATCGCCCTCGAGACCCTCGAGACCGGCCGCCTTTCGCTGGGTGCCGGCTGCACCGGGGGCTCGAAGGAATGCCTGAAGATGGCCGTCGAGCACGCCACCGAGCGCACCCAGTTCCGCAAGACGATCATCTCCTTCGGCATGATCCGCGAGAAACTCTCCCGCATGGCGGCCCACACCTACGGTTCGGAGAGTGCGGTCTATCTCACCTCGGGCCTGATCGACCGCGACCATCGCACGCTCCCCGTGGAGGCGGGCTACTGCAAGGTTCTCGGAAGCGAGACTCTCTGGGAGGTGGTCAACGACACGGTGCAGGTGGTCGGCGGCATCGGCTACATGGAGGAGTACCCCTACCAGCGTTCCCTGCGCGATGCGCGGATCAATCTGATCTTCGAGGGTACCAACGAAATCCTGCGCCTTTCGGGCACCCTCGAAGCGCTCAAGGAGCCGAGCCATGCGGTCACTGCTCGGCTCAAGGCCGAAAAGGCCGGCCTCGGCGCCGAGGGGCTCGAGCAGGCCATGGGGGCGATTGCGGGTCAGGCGGCCACCGTACCCCGCTGGGTGCCGGAGGTGATCGCCGTCGAAGGCGAGTGCTTCGCTGCGGCCGTCACGGCCTTCTCGGCCAAGGTGGTCGATGTGCTACGCCGTCACCGCCGCCGCATTCTCGGCCAGCAGTACACGCTGCGTCGTCTGGCGGACGGCGCGATCCAGCTCTACGCGATGCTGGCGGTGCTCTCCCGCGTCTCGACCCGGATCGCCGCGGTGGGCGAGGAGCGCAGTGCGAAGGAAATACTTCTCGCCCGACGCTTCATCGAGGAGGCCGCCGTCCGCGTTCATCACGAGGTCGAGGCCATCGAGACGCCACGAGACGGTTTCGACGATCAGCTCGCCGAGCTGCTTGGTGAAGAGGGCCGTTACCCGGCACCCCTGTTCTGATCGCCAGGTCATCGGCACCCGCCGAGCCCCGCCCGCACTCCGCGGACGGGGCTCGCTGTTTTCGACGGCCGCGCCCGGAGCTGGCTCTCCGGCCACGTGAAAGCGGCTACCCCCTGGTGGATCTGCCCCGGCTTGCCGCGCTCATGCCGAGGGCTCTTCCGATTCTAGAACAACACCTGCCAGATCCAGGCATCACCTCCCGCCGTTCAACGGGCGATGACGTTCCGGCATTGCAGTTGAATGCCGTTGACGCCACTGCCGCCATCGTGGAGCACGAGCCCGGTTGCCACCGAGCCCGCCGGGCAGTAGCGCCATTCGCCCCAGTCGGCGCAGTTGTTCCTGGAATCGGACTCTTCGGTGATGATCGAATGCAGCCCGTTCTCGATCGTACCGACGCCGGCGTAATCCTCCGGGTAGGTAGCTTCATCGTCCGCCTCGAAGTGCTCGGTGGTGCAATCGCTCTTGACGGTTCTGAACTTCACCTGAAGTCCCTTCAGGCGCCTGCCGTTGTTGTTCCGGCAGATTCTCAAAGCGCCGACGAACACTCCCTCGAGAGACTCCCGAACTACACCGACGCTGATTTCGTCTCCGGTCGAGCCACTGCAGTTCGACGACGTCCGGGTCACCTCAGGCGTTGCACCCGAAGCGTTGGGAAACCTGCCGTAGGTAACCGTCGTCGAACAAGGTCTGTCCGCGTGTTCCCTGTTGCTGATGCCCCGAATTGCATGGAAGTTGGCGTTGGGCATCGAGATGGTCGACTGGAAGCTGGACGCGGCTCCGGAAACAGGTCTCGTGATGACCGTGTCGTCCAGCATACAGCTCGCCCGAGTCGGCACCGCCGGCTCGCTTTCGGTCTCGATCTCCAACCCGCACTTGATCCCGTTGTTGTAGGAGAGGTTGCTGATCGCCTTCTTGTAGGCGTCGTGCTGGCTCTCTCCGACCGCGGACACGCCCTTCCGCCCGTTGAGGTAGTAGTCGACATAGTCGCATACGGTCAGGCCGCTCCGGTCGCTCACCCAGTCCCACATCGCCTGCATGTTGCTCCACGTGGAGTAGAGCGAAGCGGTGAACGTGTCTCCATACCCCGCCATGTTGCTGTCGTCGTCGTCGTAGCTGTGGTCGTCGTACCAGTCGCAGAAGAGCTTCTTGATGTTACGAATGTACGACTTGCCGTCGTTCGGGTAGGTCACCGGAGTGTTCGTATCGTCCGGGTATTGGTTGGGATCGGCGTTGCAGATCCAATTGCTCTTGCTACTGCTCTCGTTGTCGTCGAATCCAGTGCCGCAGGATTGTGCGGGCCAGTATTTCGTGGAAGCCTTGACGAACTCGGCCCAGCCCTCCTTCAATGCCGTGTGTGGGTACTCGCGTTCCACGGCGCTCCAGCCATCGTCCCCGCCTCTATCGTAGGCGCCGTCCGGACAGTCGCCGCATTCTCCTGTGGATCCGTTCCAGGCACGCATATGGAGAATATGGCCGTACTCGTGCCACACGGTCGACTGGTAGTTCCATGTTGATTTCAGGAAGATCCGATGATCGTTCTTCGTGAACGCGGTGCCGTGGTCGTCGGCCTCCGTTGATGGGAACTGGATGTACAATTCACCGTCCCCGCGGGGATCGAAGGGGATCTCGTTCTTGTAGTGCCAGACCTGCATCATGTCCACGGCGTACGCGTAGTTCGACGCCGCCTTGGCGTAGTCGTCGTCTGCAGTGACCTGATAGAGCATCGTGCGCAGTTCGTAGGTTCCGGAGTCGACCTCGAGCGGGCCTTCGGGCCATGCATCGGGGTGCCAGAGTTGGTAAGTGTTTTTCTTGTCGTCCTGAATCGAGAAACAAACCGAGTCGCTGCCGCAGAACCGTAGCCGGAAGCGCACGCCGATATCCGGATAGCTGTTGTCGTCCGCACCGCAGTTGTCAGTCGCGTTGAAGCTGAAGGAGTATTCGCCGTCGGCGTTCAGGGTGGCGGAACCCAGGTACTTTTCTTTCTTGCAGTTCAGGTGCAGTGGGCTGCCGGCTACGGAATCGAGTTCGTAGAAGTCGGCCACCACGTAGTAGGCACCAAGATAGTTGGTGGAATCCGTCGCCTCTGCCCCTGGATTGCCACTCAGATCGCGACGCCAGTCGAAGTGGCCATTCTCGCGCTGATCGTTGTAGACGACCTTTCCTTTGAGCGTGATCGTGTTCGCAGCAGCCGGCACGATCAGCAGTTGTCCCGGCGCGTGGTCGGAATCACGGACTTCCGTCGAACCGGCGAACGGAATCCCGGGAGAAGGGGCCGTGGCGGCATCGCGCCGATCGTTCGCTCGGGGCCGGCGTCCGCGCCGGTGCCTGCGGGGTAAGGCTTGCGCAACGGCGGCTTCCGTGGACTTGTCAGCGACGACCTCGCCGCGCCGCAGATCTCTATCTGGCGCAGACCTGTCGAGATCTGGCGATGCGGCAAGAGCAAGGGATGCCGCGAGAACGACGGTGAGAGCCGGAAGGATGGCCTGTCTTGTGTATGCCGAGGCCGGACGTCGGATTCGATCCATGTTCTTCTCCCTTGGAAAATTCGTAAGACCCGACCGCAGTCTCTTGTACCACAGTTCCGCGGTGGTACTGAAATGCCAGGGTCTGGGAGTGGAAGGCAGGATCACCGGTCCGAGCCGCCTGGTGGGGTTCAGCTTCGTTTCATTCTGACGTGAAGTTCGAGACGATGGTCAGGTAGACGGGCACCGGCTCGCCGTTGAGCGTCGCGGGCTCGTAACGCCACTGCTTGACCGCATCGATTGCGGCCTGTCGGAATCCCAAGGTCTTGTCGGCCGGCTCCTTCAAGACCTCGATATCACTGACCGTGCCGTCCTTGCGGATGACCACCTGGAGAATGACCTTGGCTTCGATCCGGGCCTTCTTGGCCAGTTTCGGATAGGTGGGCTGCACTCGGCTTTCGGGAATCAGTTGCGGCGCCGTGACGTTGCCAACGCCGAGAATCATCGGCTCCTCCGGAGCCTTCCTGACCTGGACGCGGGGACAGGCCGCCGCCAGCAGGAGCAGTGCCACGGCGAGGACAAGAACAGACAGGTGCTGGCGCCGGTTCGGCGCTGCGGGAACTTCGCGACTCGGAATCATCGTCATCCTCCTTATTCTCCTGACGAGCAGATGGACGGGCTCGGCCATGGCCAGGGCGGCGGTGGGCTCGGCCGGCGGCCGCCGCTTCTCGGCGAGGGCCAGCAGTGCCCGGAGATAGGAATCCCGCTTCCCGCACAGGCGCAGTACCTCGTCATCGCAGGCGAGTTCCCGCTCGACGCTCAGGCGCCGGCTGGCGATCCAGACCATCGGATGAAAGAAGTAGAACAGCTCGACGCAGCGCTGAAGCAGATGAATCCAGGGATCCATTCGGCGCAGATGCACGAGTTCGTGGAGCAGCACCGCCTCCCCTCCGCCTGTCTCCCAGGGCTCTTCCTCCTGGTGAGGAAGGATCAGCACCGGACGAAAGACACCCCACACAACCGGCGCGGGAAGGCGGCTGTCGGCCAGCAGGCGACGCACTCGGGGAGGTCTGCTCACTCCCACTCGCCTGGCCACCCGCTCGACCGCCTCGAGCGTCTCGGCCTCCGCGGCCTGGCTCTCGAGCCGGAGGCGACGCCGCCAGCGGCGGCTCCTGAACAGCAGGCCCAGGCCGAGGATGGCGATGCCCGCGAGCCACGCCGTGACCAGCACCACGGCGGCCAGCTCCGATGCGCCGGGAACGGCCACCGGGGAAGGAACTCTCCCCCCGCCCGCACCACCGACGGCCATCTCGATGCTCAGGGGCCGGGAAAGGACGCCGGCTCCGGGCAGACCCGCCGGAATGACCGGAGCGATTGGTATGGCCAGGCGCAGGAGAATCACCGCCCACAGCAGGTGCCGCAGGGAGGGGGCGGAGCGGCGCAGCAGACGCGAGACGACCAGCCCCGCCGCGACGATCACCAGCGTCTGGATGGCCAGCGAGAGCAGGTGGACGGCGAGGGGAGTCGCCCATGCGGCGAACCAGAGGAGGAAAGCGTTCATGGTCCCTCCTCCCCGCGCTTGCTCTCGACCAGGCGGCGCAGTGTCTCCAGATCCTCCTCGGAGAGTTCCTCCTCGTCGGCGAGGTGGAGCAGGAGGGGCGCGAGGGTCCGGTCGAGGACCACGTCGAAGAAGTCGTGGATCGCCCCCGCCAGCGCCTCCCGCCTGGGAACGGCTGGGGTGTAGAGGCAGATCGGGCCGAGCTTTTCGACCTCCAGAAAACCCTTCGCA
>JALTMS010000618.1 GCA_027001345.1 Acidobacteriota bacterium
GGCATGAGCGACCTGCCCGAGACCAGCTTGCTCCGAGACATCCGCCAGCTCATCGACAGCAGCCGACGGCGAGCCGCTATTGCCGTGAACAGCGAGCTGGTGCTGCTGTACTGGCAGGTGGGGACGCGCATCCGCAGCGACATCCTGAAGGAGGAGCGGGCTGAGTACGGCAAGCGCATCGTCGGCCAGCTCGCCAAGGCCCTGAGCGCCGAGTACGGGCGGGGCTTCACGCGCTCGAACATCCACCGAATGGTGCAGTTCGCCGAGGCTTTTCCCGATGAGCAGAAAGTCGCCGCGCTGCGGCGACAATTGACCTGGACCCACTTCCGCGAGCTGATCGCCATCGACGACCCGCTGAAGCGGCAGTTCTATACCGAGATGTGCCGCATCGAGCGGTGGAACACGCGGACGCTGCGGGCCAAGGTCGGCGGGATGCTCTTCGAGTACCTGTACAGCGAGGATACCGGTCTACCAGTGGACGCCCACACCGATGACGAGGTGGAGGATCTGGCGGAGGTGGTGTTTCAGCACGTCCACGAGCAGTACGAGACGGCGGCGAATCCGGTGTACTGGAATGTCGGGAGTGAGGTGTCGGCATGAACCCCCCAGCCCAGCCCAGCATCTTCCACATCACCCACGTCAAGAACCTGCCCTCTATCCTCGCGTCGGGTGGCCTCTTCTCCGACGCGCTCATGATCAAGCACGGCGGACCTGCCGCAGCGGTCGGGATGTCCACCATCAAGCAGCGTCGGCTGACGCTGCCGGTTGCTTGCCACCAAGGCCTGATGGTCGGGGACTGCGTGCCGTTCTACTTCTGCCCCAGGTCCGTGATGCTCTACCTCCTGCATCGTGGCAACCACCCCGAACTCACCTACCGAGGCGGCCAGGGACCCATCCTCCACCTGGAGGCGGATCTCCGAGCGACGGTGGCCTGGGCGCAGGCCAACGGCAGGGCCTGGGCTTTCTCGTTGTCGAACGCCGGGTCAAGGTATGCATCGTTTCGCGACGACCTCGCTCGTCTGGGGGAGGTCGACTGGGCGGCTGTTGCCAATTGCGACTTCCGCTCACCCCGGGTCAAGGAAGGCAAGCAGGCCGAGTTCCTGGTGCAGGACAGCTTCCCGTGGGGGCTGATCACACGGATCGGCATTCACTCCCAGGCCGTGGCAAGCCAGGTCACCGCAGCGATTGCTGGTGCCCAGCACCAGCCGGTCGTCCAGGTCATCCCAAGCTGGTATTATTGATCGAGGTGCCGACATGATCGAACTCACCCGTGGCGACATCCTCCAAGACCAGGCCGAGGCGCTGGTCAACACCGTGAACTGCGTCGGCGTGATGGGCCGCGGCATTGCGCTCCAGTTCAAGAAGCGCTTCCCGGCGAACTTCAAGGCCTACAAGAAGGCCTGCGACGCGGGGGAAGTCCAGCCCGGCCGGATGAACGTGCACTTCACGGGGCTCCTGACCGGGCCGAAGTACGTCATCAACTTCCCCACCAAGCGCCACTGGCGCGCCAAGAGTCGGATGAAAGACATCGAGGCTGGGCTGACCGCTCTCGTCAGCGAGGTCGAACGGCTCGGAATCAGGTCCATCGCCATCCCCCCGTTGGGTTGCGGCCTGGGGGGCCTTCACTGGCCGAACGTGCGGAGGCGCATCGCGGCAGCGTTCGCCGCGCTTCCCGAAGTACAGGTCACGCTCTACGAGCCGGCCGGAGCGCCAGCGGCTCGGGAGCAGGTTGCTGCGAAGAAAGCCCCGCGCATGACCCCGGGACGTGCTGTCCTCGTCGGCCTGATGGACCGCTACCTCGCCGGGCTCATGGAGCCTTGGGTGACGCTGCTGGAACTGCACAAGCTGATGTACTTCGCCCAGGAGGCCGGAGAGCCGCTCCGCTTGAAGTTCCGGAAGGCTCACTATGGTCCCTACGCAGAGAACCTGCGGCATGTGCTGTCCGCCGTCGAGGGCCACATGGTGACCGGCTACGCGGATGGCGGGGACGCGCCGACGAAAGAGCTGGAGTTGGTCCCCGGCACGCTGGAGAAGGCGAAGACACTCCTGGCGACCAAGCCCGACACCGTGGCCCGCTTTGAGCGAGTGAGCCAGGTCGTGGAGGGCTTCGAGTCACCGTACGGCCTCGAACTCCTGGCATCCGTGCACTGGCTCGTGGCTCACGAGGGCCTGCGTGAAGAGGGAGACGTGACCCAGGCGCTCCACACATGGAACCAACGAAAGCAGCGATTCAGCCCGAGACAGGTGGGCATCGCTCTCGGCGCGCTCCAGGAGCATGGCTGGGTGAACTGAGACAGAGTCCGCCAGATCTCCACCAGTTCTACGCCCTCTCACCCCGTCTCGAACCGCCCCCAGACGACACCACCCGACACTCGATTATCGCCCATATTGTCGCCTACACATGCGATATGACCCTTCCCGCCTGCCCTCCTGTTGCGCCGAGAACAGGGTTCGACTCCCGCCGCCTCCACTTCTTATTCGCAGAGGCCCAGGTTATGCCTGGGCTTCTCTATTTGCTGGGTGCGCTCTGAGCTATCCCCTCGTTTTCTCCAGGGCTCGCAGAGCTTGACCATCAGGGCATGAGGTGGCAGATGGGCGAGCATGAACCCCCCGATCCTCTCTCCTCGTTCTCCGGCTCAAGG
>JALTMS010000619.1 GCA_027001345.1 Acidobacteriota bacterium
GGAGGGGCTCTATCAACAGGAAGCCGCTCGGCGGATGGGCGTGTCTCGGGCGACCTTCGCACGGGTGCTGGCGGAGGCGCGGGGCCGGGTCGCCCGGGCACTCGTCCGGCAGCAGGCGCTGGTGATCGGCGGCGGGCCGGTGCGGCGTTGCCGGCATCGGGTCGGCTCCGGGGCGGGACGCGGCGGCGTGCCTGCGCCGTGAATGACCGGGTACACAGGAACGTCCACCGCCTGCGGATCTGGCACCAGCAGATCGATCGGGATGCTGGTCGCCGAGCGCGGGCGCTGGGCCCGGCCTGGCGCTGCAAGCGGGGCTGCTCGGCGTGCTGCCGCGATGGGCTCCGCATCTTCTCGGTCGAGGCGCTGCGCATCTGTGCGGACTTCGGTGAGCAGCTCGCGTCGTGGAAGCCACACCCGCCGGGGAAATGCGCCATGCTGGATGACGCGGGTGCCTGCCGAATCTACTCTGCGCGCCCCTATGTCTGCCGCACCCAGGGGCTGCCGCTGAGCTGGATCGACAGTGGCCCGTCGGGCACCGTGGAATGGCGTGATATCTGCCCGATCAACGAGCCGGGTCTGAATCTCGAGGCGTTGCCGGCCGAGGTGCTGTGGCAGATCGGGCCGGCCGAGGGGAAACTGGCGGTGATCGAACGCTGCTGGGACCCGTTGATGGAACGCTTGGGCCTGCGCGCGCTGTTCGATCCTCGGCTGCGCAAGCGCCTGCTGTCTGGTGCCGAGATGAAGGAAGGGGACGGAGAGAGGGAAGCATCCCAATGACGAAGAGCGGGAGAATCATGGCCTTCGCTGCCGGAGGGGGGCTGCTGCTGGGGGTCCTGGCGCTGACCGACACCGTGGCTACCGAGATTTTCGAGGTGAGTATCGTCAACTGGCCTCGGGTGCAGGCCGTCGAGGGCGCCGTGTCGGTCGAGGGACCCATCGCCCACAGCATCGTGGTCGATTTCGAGGAGGTGGTGACCCACGTGCTGCCCGAGGAAAGCAACCGGCTGGTGGATGCGGGGGTGCTCGATGCTCGCGGTTTCACCGAGTTGGTGCTCTCCATCGCCGGCGAGACCAATGGCGGTAATCTGACATCCGGCCGGGCCGGAGCGGTGCTGATTCCCGAGACCAGTCTCGCCCGGCGCGCGCTCGACGAAGAGGGGCTGTTCCTCTTTCCGCTGAATGTGGCGGTCGAAGTGCCCGCGGGGGATCCGGTATACATCGCCGCGCCCTCCGTCAAGCATCGGCTGGCGTTCCCTCGTTACCGGGTCTACTTCTACAACACCGCGGAAAAGGCGGTCCGGCTGCAGCTCACGGCGCACCTGGCGAACTGAAGCCGGCCGGAGGAAGAGCACGGAGGATCGATCGAATGGGGAAGAGCAAGGTGGCGGTGCTGGGGACGACCCCCGGCACCGTACTCGAGGACTACCATCGCCTGATGAACCTGGCGGACTACCGGCAGGTGATCGATCCCTCCGTGGATACGGCGCTGAAGATCAACATTTCGTGGCATTTCTTCTATCCCTCGTCATCCACCACGCCCTGGCAGCTCGATGGGGTGATTTCGGCGCTCGAGAAGGACGGCTACGATCCGGCGCTGATTCACGGCTGTCACAACCGCACCGTGGTGATCGATGCCCACCTCGGCGAACGCGAGAACAAGCACCTCGACGTCATCGAACGCCACGGTCTGCGCAATGTGCACCTCTACGAGGGCGAGCCCTGGATCAACGTGCGGGATGCCGTCGGTGATCTGGCTGACGACTTCTTGTGTCTCAACGAAGTCTATCCCGACGGCTTCAACATCCCCCAGCGCTTCATCGGCGAGAACATCATCCACCTGCCGACGATCAAGACCCATGTCTTCACGACCACCACGGGGGCGATGAAGAATGCCTTCGGTGGCCTGCTCAACGAGCGTCGCCACTGGACCCACCCGGTGATCCACGAGACGCTCGTCGATCTGCTGATGATTCAGAAGAAGATTCACAGCGGCGTGTTCGCGGTGATGGACGGAACCTTCGCCGGTGACGGGCCGGGCCCGCGCTGCATGGTGCCTCATGTGAAGAACGTGTTGCTGGCATCCGCCGACCAGGTGGCGATCGACGCGGTCGCGGCGCGGATGATGGGTTTCGATCCGATGCAGATCAAGTTCATTCGCCTGGCCCACGACCTGGGACTGGGAGTCGGCGATCCGCGGGAGATCGAGATCGCCGGAGACCAGCAGGTCGCCGCCCAACGCTGGAACTTCGATGGACCCTACCGCAAGATGACCTTCGCCTCGCGCATGCAGCACAAGATCTACTGGGGCCCTCTCAAGAAGCCCATCGAGTGGTCTCTCAAGACTGTCCTGGCTCCCTGGGCCTACGTGGCCAGCGTGATCTACCACGACAGCTTCTGGTATCCGCTCAAGGCGCGGAGCATGATGCGGCAGGTGCTCGACAGCCCGTGGGGTCGGCTGTTCCGCGACTGGGAGAACGCCGAGCGCGACGAGCGGGGCTTTCCCGCTTTCGCCGCCGCGCCCGCCGAGCTGCAGCGTACGGGTTGGCGGGCCCTGGGCACCTCGCTGGGTATCCTGGCGACCTGCGTGAAAGAAGCTCCGGAAGTCTTGCAGCGCCGCAAGCGGCGGCGCGCGCGCTGAGG
>JALTMS010000620.1 GCA_027001345.1 Acidobacteriota bacterium
CACCCGGTGTCGGTGACCTCGTCCGCGGAGGCCGCCGAGCTGTCGGTCTTCAACGCCCTCGCCGACGCCGCCGCGGACGAGGTCACCGACACCGGGTGGTGCTGCTGGTGGGCGAGCCCGCCTCGGCACGCCGGGCATGTCGTCCGGCTCGACCTGTGGGTGGACGACGACACCGCAGGCCGGCGCAGCCTGGAAGCGCTCAGGAGCCACCTGGAGGCCGCCAGCTTCCTCGTGCAGTCCTCGGGCCGGCGCAGCACCCCTGCTGCCGTCCAGCGCAGCGAGAGGCCGCTGCACGCCCGTGTGCGCGTGGTCCGGGCTGGCAGGCTGTCTGGAGACCTCCCCCTCCCATTCGAGCTGGTGGAGGACCTGGAGGCGGTCCAGGTCCCTCGACGCTGGCGGTGGCCCGTCCAGCGGTGCCCGAGCTGTGGGCTCCGGGGGCACCCGGTCGAGCGTATCGCCGGCTTCCCCTCGGCGGAGGCCCAGCTCGCCGCGGACCTCGGCGAGGCCGTGCTCGCCGGCTGCCTCGAGGACCCGGACGACGACTTCGACGCGGAGTGCTCGCGCTGTGGCCGGAGCTTCCAGCCGCGGGAGACCACCGGGAGGCAGCATGGATAGCGCGCTCGACCGCCTGAGTGATGCCCAGCTCCGCAGCTATATGGCGCAGGCGAAATCCCCCGAGACCTGCGCCCTGCTGGAGCTGGGCGGGCTCTTCTTCGGGCTGGGGGGCCTGGGCCTCATGCTCGGCGGCCGCGCCGGGCTCGGAGTCGCTGCGTTGCTCGCCTACTGGGGCCTGCTGGGGGGCTGCGTGCTGCTGGCGATGAGCGGCGTGGCCGTCCTGCTCCTGGTGCCCGTGGTGCCCGTCTGGTGGGTCCTGACCGTGGTCTCCGCGGCCCAGGTCGCCCGCCAGCACAACGAGCAGCTCGCTCGGCAGCTCCTCGCTGCGGAGGGTGTCGCTGACAGCGTTCCCATCGCTCGCTCGCGAGCGGTCAGGCTGGGTGGTGCGCTGGCGATGGCCGCCGTGGTCGTGCTGGGCGTGGCCGCGCTCGTGGCAATCGGAGTCGCCCTCCTGTTCCTCCAGTGATCGCCCCCGGATTGTCGCCCTGGAACCAGAATCCGGCGGAGTTCTGGAGGACTTCGCCCCCAGGGCGACAATCCGGTGGGGCCGAGGTGGCCGAAAACCGGCACCGCGACGGGACTCCCGGTAGGTAGGCGACAATCCCGAGCTGCGGGTCATAGACCCGCCGCCGACGGCAGTGTTGACGAAAAGGTCAACACTCGCTATTCCTCGCACATGGCTATCGGAACCCTGCTGCGAGACCGGCGTGAACACCTGGGGCTGTCGCTCCGCGCGGTGGCTGCCGCCGTCGATGTCAACCCCGCTCACCTGTCCCGAGTGGAAAAGGGCACCACGCCGCCCTCCACCCAGCTCCTCCGGCGCATCAGCTCGGCGCTGGACCTTCCTGAAGAAGAGGTGTTCCTCATGGCCGGACGCATCCCCGACACCTACCGCGCTGTCACGGAACACAGCCCCGGTGCTGCTGCCGCCGCGCTCGGCGGTCTCGCAGGCATGCTCGCCGCATCGCCAATGGCCACCTACGGCGCACCGTCACTGGTCCGCCCCTCCCTTCGCGTCATCGAAGACGGCTTCCCTTTCGAGATCCTGAGTGACGTGGCCGAGGTCGAGAGCTGGCGCAAGGAGATCTACCGGCCCGTGTACCACCAGCACAAGTGGTGGGCGCAGCGGCTCGGCTCGGTGTTCCGTGCGGCCATCCTCGGCGCGGTGCTGCCGAAGGGCTCGGCTTTGATGGACCTCTTCTACTCGCCGGTGAAGCTCGCGGCGCCGGTCATCTTCGATCCCTTCATGGGCAGCGGAACCACAGTTGGGGAGGCGCACAAGCTGGGTTGCACGGCCATCGGGCGCGACATCAACCCGGTGGCCTACCGCAACGTCCGCGTGGCCCTGTCCAGGGTGGACCGACAGAAGCTCCTGCGGGCCTTCCGGGACGTGGAGGCTGCGGTCGGCGAGCGCCTGCTGGACCTCTACCGTTCCGAGGACAGCTCCGGGCGCCCCTGCACCGTCCTCTACTACTTCTGGGTGAAGCAGGTGCCCTGTCCCGCCTGTGAAGCGCAGGTGGACCTGTTCTCGAAGCGCATCTTCGCGCGTCATGCCTACGCGAAGAAGCACCCCCGCGTGCACGTCTGCTGCCCCGGCTGCGGCGAGGTCTTCGCGAGCACCTACAAGGCCACCGAGGCAACCTGCCCAGCTTGCTCGCTCTCCTTCGATCCCCAGCGAGGGCCCACGCGAGGCGCGAAGGCGACGTGTGAAGACTGCGGGGAGGAGTTCGCCGTCGCGAAGCGTGTGCGATCGCTGGGTTCTCCCCCGGAGCACCGGCTGTATGCGAAGCTCGTGCTGCGCGACGATGGCGAGAAGGAGTACCTCCGCGCCACCGAGAATGATCTCCGCCGCTACGCCGAGGTCGCAGCCCGGCTGAAGGAGAGCGGTCGACGAGGGCCACAGGTTCAGATCAAGGACGGGTACAACACCCGGCAGGTCCTGAACTACTGCTACCAGACCTGGGAGCAGATGTTCAACGCCCGCCAGCTCTACGGTCTGATGGAGCTGGCGGGCGTTGAACATC
>JALTMS010000621.1:0-1427 GCA_027001345.1 Acidobacteriota bacterium
GTCTGGCAGCCGGGAGGATACTCGAGCGCCTCGAAGTCGAGGCCGTACTGATCACCCGCGGTGAGCATGGCATGCTTCTCGTACCCCGCCGGGGCGCGCCGACCACCATCCCCGCCCGGGCCCGGGAGGTCTTCGACGTTACCGGGGCGGGGGATACGGTCGCTGCCGTGCTCGGGATCGCCCTGGCGGCGGGGGAGGAAGTGGTCCGCGCCGCCCGGCTGGCCAATGCCGCCGCCGCCCTGGCCGTCGCCCGGCTGGGGACCGCGGTGGTGGCGGCCGAGGAATTCGATGACCTCGGGGAGGATGAGCAGGATGGTCGCTGAATGCCGGACTGGCACATCCCGTGCCAGGACCCCAGATTCGACCCCGTGGAAAAGGTCCTGGAAGACAGAGCGATGACCGGAGAGCGCCTGCCGGGGAGCGATGCGGGTCTGCCGCGGGCAGGACGTATCGACGGGACTCCCGTTCCGGAGTTGCTGTGGGCCCTGGCTGTCGAGCACTTCTCGGGTTCGCTGGTGCTCAGCGACGGTGAGCTGCGGAAGGTCCTGTTTTTCCGCCAGGGACGGGTGGTCTTCGCCTCCTCCTCCGATGCGGAGGACCGGCTCGGCCCCTTTCTCCTGCGTCGGGGCCAGGTGGCCCTGGCGGCCCTGCTCGACGCCGGCGGGAGGGTGATGCGTGGGCGGCGGCTGGGGCAGGCTCTGGTGGAACTCGGGGCGATGACCCAGGACGAGATCTGCAAGGCCGTACTCGACCAGGTGCTGGCCATCGCCCTTTCGGTCTTCTCGTGGCGCTCGGGTGCGTGGAAGCTCAGCCGTGCCAGCCTGCCGCTGGACGAGGCGATCACTCTCGACCGGCCGATGGAAGAGCTGATCCTCGAAGGTCTGCGTCGGGTCGAGGACTGGGGCCGGATCCGCAAGGCCGTCGGCGGGCCCCGGGCGATCTACCGGGTGCGCAGCGGCCACCTGGATACCAAGGTGCTGCTCGGCCTGACCGAGCGGTCGATTCTCGAGCAACTCGTCCACCCCTGCCGGGTCGATCGGCTCTGTCGAGAGGTCTATGCCCCTTCCTACGACGTCTACCGGGCCTTGTGGGGCCTGTCGATCCTCGGCCTGGTTCACCCGGTCGAACCGCTGGAGGGCGCCGAATCGTTCACCTCCGCCGGCGAGGGGCTGCTCGACGAGGAGCCGGCCGCCGACCTGGTCCTGCGCCTGGGAGACGAGGGGCTGACCGGTGTGGTGCGCCTGTTCCGGGGTTCCGAGGAAGGTGCCCTGTTCTTCCGCGAGGGGCGGATCGAATTCGCCACCACCAACGATCCCGAGCAGAGCCTGCTGGTGCACCTGCTGCGCCGCGGCGTGATTTCGGATCGGGATCACGAGATGGCCTTGCGGCGGTTGCTGACCGGCAAGCGTGTCGGCCAGCAACTGGCC
>JALTMS010000621.1:1437-2622 GCA_027001345.1 Acidobacteriota bacterium
GGTGCTTGAGGTGGCACGGCAGCTCGTGCTCTGGGAGCACGGCGAGTACCACGTGGAAGAAGAACTGCCGAGCGACGAGGCGATCGTGCTCGGATGGTCCGCTGAAGACGTGGTGATGGCGGCGATGGAGCACTGCGAGAACTCCCGACTGATCCTCGAAGGCATCGGCGGACTCGAGACCCTCTACCGCCTGCGACCCGAATATCTCGATCGTCTCGACCGGATGCAGTTGCGCCCGGGAGCCTGGGAGATCGTCTCGCTGCTCCGTGAAGAAAAGACCCTCGGCGAGCTGCTCGAGGCGCGAGACGAGGCGGACTACGAGATCTGTCGCCGGCTCCATGGTCTGTGTCGGGTCCACGTGGTGGAGAAGGTGCCCCAGGAAGAGATCGTCGATCGGGCGCGGACGGCCACCACGCCGGAACCGCCACCGATCTTTGCCGAATCGGCGGCGGCTCGGGAGACGGTTCAGGTGGAGGTGCGCCGCGATCTGTCGGCCCGCGAGATGGCCCCCGAGCTGTTTCCCGTCGATGCGGATGCGGCTCGATCCGGCACCTGGCGTCCGGTACTGCCCGAGGTGGACGACGAGCCTCTCGATGCGCCCGCGCCGGCAGAGATCGAAGGCCGCCGCATCCCCATCGACTCTGAGTCGGACGAGAGCGGCTCCGAGAGCCACGCCGCGCCGGTGGTGATCGAGGTGCCGATCACCGCGTTTGCTCCCTTCGATCCGGAGCTGGGACGTCAGACGACCGCTCCGCCGGAGCCGGTCGATGTGCCGGTCGACCCCGAACAGACCCTCAGGATCCCCCGCCATCTGCTCGACCTCGAAGCCCGGCCGGCGCCCGAGGAGCCGGAGGCCGCCGAGCCCGCGCCGGAAGCAGCACCGGCGGCGCCGGAGCGCGAGCGCGAGGCGTCCGAGCCCGACGCCGACGCGCCACCCGAAGTCGAGGCAGCGTCCGAAGTCGAGGCAGCGCCCGAAGCGGAGGCAGCGCCCGAAGCGGAAGTCGTCGAGGTGGAACCCGAGGTCGTCGATTCGGTGGACGGGGTACTCGACCCGTCGCCGGAGCCGGTCGAAAAGTTTCCGTATCCGGGCATCCCGGCCACCTGTGACGGTGCGGAGGCGGTTGTCTGGGTTGAGACCCGCGTCTGCCAAGGCTCCGGAGCCTACCCCATCACCAGCTCCACCAC
>JALTMS010000622.1 GCA_027001345.1 Acidobacteriota bacterium
AGCAGGAAGGGCAGGGCCGGAATCAGCATGCGGGCGTACATGAAGTCGCCGCCGACGCGGGCCACGTAGGTCATCCAGCCCAGCGCAAAGAAGGCGGCCATCAACAAGGCTCGGCGTTCGGCGGCGCCGAGCTTCTCGCCCCGGCGACGACGGGCCAGCCCCTCGAGACCCAACAGCAAGGGAGCGACCAGCAGCACCCAGTAGCGCTGGAAGAAGATCCAAAGGTAGGCCGCCCCCTGGCTCCACCATGCCTGTCCGGCAGACTTGGCCCAGTAGGTGTTGGGCAACCACTGGCCGTAGACGGCCAGCCGCCAGCCGAGTTGCCCGCCCCACGCGGCAGCGGTCACGGCCAAGAGCCGGAGAGCCTTTCCAGGCCGGCTCGGCTGGTCGATCAGCAGGGCGGCGGCGGCCAGGGCGGCGAAGAGCGCCCCATCGGGGCGGGTCAGGGCGGCGGCGGCCAGGGCCAGAGCGCCACCCCACTCGAGGCGGCGCGAGACGGCCGTGGACGACAGGCAGAAGAAACCCAGGGTGATCAGAAAGGTGAAGAGGGACGTTTCCAGGCCGCCGGTGGCCCAGATCACCGAATCGGGCCAGACCGCCAGGCCCAGCGCCGCGACCGGAACGAGAAAGGGGCCCGCCCGGGCCTCGCGCCGCCAGCGCAGGCCGAGGGCAGTGAGCAGAGCCACGGTGCCGGCATGGGCCAGCAGGCTCCAGATGCGGGCCCAGGACTCGGGGTCGATGCCCGCGGCGATGCCCACAGCGGCCCAGACGGTCCACAGCAGGTTGCTGTAGCCCTCGACCCACTCGCCCGGGTTGAATACCAGGCCGTGGCCTTCAGCCAGATGTCGGGCGTAGCGGAATGAGATGAAGGCGTCATCGCAGGTCCAGGCCTGCCGGCTGGCCAGCACACTGCCCCAGACCACGGCGACGAGACCCAGCAGCGGGAGGAAGGCCCGTTCAGCCGCCGCGCGTCCGCCGCCCGAAGGCATCGCTCAGAGCCCGATCTCGCGGGAAGGTGAGAGAGTGCTCAGCAGCGCATCGATCACCCCCGGAGGGAAGACGCCGTCGGCTTCGAAGACGGCGCGCCGAGCTTCCAGAGCGGCGGCGACCTCTCGAGCGCTGGTCGGTACCCGGACGGCTGCATCGGGGTGTCGTTCCACCGCCTCCGAACGGGTGCGTTCGAGCAACGCGTCGAGGTCGCCGACCAAGCGGCCCTGCACCATCGCCTGGGCCACCGCCGCCATCAGCAGGTGGGGGTGGGCCGAGCCGTCGGGCAGGCGGAACTCGATGGTGGGGGGCGTGCGCGAGAGCCCCTTGGCGTCCCGTGCCACCACGGGCAAGCGGATCAGCGCCTTGCGGTCGAAGGGACCCCAACTGACCCTGCTGGGCGCCTCCTTGCCCTGGCCGAGGCGCACGAACGAGCCCTCGACCCGATTGCCGAAGGCCATCAGGGCATCGCCGTGGCTGACCAGTCCGGCGATCAGCCAGCGGGCGGGGTCTTCCAGCTCGCCTTCGGGGCTGAGCCCCGCCAGGTGCCGTCCGTCCCGCGTCGGCGAGAAGTGCAGGTGCAGACCGCTGCCCGCATGTCCCTTGCGCAGGATGGGCTCGAAGCTACAGAGCATCCCGCTGGCGTGGGCCAGGTTGCGCAGCACCCACTGAATCAGCGCCACCGCTTCGGCGGCATCGGCCAGGGGCGTCAGGCTCAGCTCGATCTCGTGCTGTTCCCAGATCCGGTCGTCCTGACCGTCGGGCTCGATGTAACCCACCTCGCTGTGGGCATACTTCACCGGCAGGCCCATGTCGCCCGCGATGGCCAGCGCCCGGCGCCGCAAGCTCTCGCCGAAGACGAACGGCGCGGTGGCGTGGTAGCCCCGATCGTCGGCGCCGTAGATATCGCTCTCCGTACGCCGCTTGGCGAGGAAGAACTCCACCTCGCCGAGGGCCAGCATCTGCACGCCGAGCCGCTCGGCGACCCGCGCTTCGGCGCGACGGACGATGGTGTCCGGACTCTGGGGCAGCGGATCGCCGTCGGGGCGGTGGTGCGAGCAGAGCAGCGCCAGACTGGGCCGGGGTGAAAAGGGGTCGAGGAAGGCGCTGGCCAGGCGCGGCCGGAGCAGGATGTCCGAGGACTCGGTGGGAATCCCCTGGCCCGGGAAGAGACTCGAACCGTCGGCGCGCTCGCCGCCCTCGAGCACGTCGCGCAAGTGTTTTTCGTTGCGCGGGACGAAGTCGAGGGTCTTCAGCCAGCCATCGCCGCCGATGTGCATCAGGCTCAGCAGGCTGACGTGGCGTTCGGTGACCACCCGCACCAGATCGTCCACCGACCAGTAGGCGGAGGGTTTGCCGATCAGGCGGGCCAGGCGGCAGGCGGGAAGGGTGGGTTCTTCGTTGAGCATCAGGACCAGATCTTTCCGAGGAAGGCTTTCATTTCGGGGACACCGCCCTGGAAGACCAGGTAGCCGTCGTGAGGCTCGCGCTCGGTCATCTCGCCGGCGATGGTACTGGTCATTGTCTCGCGCACCGCGGCGGCATCGTCACCGTGGCGGCCGAGAGCCCAGCCGAGTTTGATGTAGGCCACTTCGGGCAGCATGTTGGCCAGCGGCACGACTCCCAGC
>JALTMS010000623.1:0-4995 GCA_027001345.1 Acidobacteriota bacterium
CGACTCTCCGAACGCCTGGCCCGGGCGGTGGCCGATCTCCACGTGCTGCGAGCCCGGACCTACGCCCGCGCCGGCGAGACGGATCAGGCCATCGCCGACTACGAGGCCGCGCTGGCCGGAGTCGGCCAGCATCGGCTGGCAAGCATCGAGCTGGGCTGGCTGCTGCTCGGCCAGGGCGACCCCCGGGGCGCGCGGCAGGTGGTGGAGACGGCGCTGGCGGCCTTCCCCACCGACAGTCAACTGATCGAGCTCCAGGCCGAACTCCTCTACCGGGACAATCGCCTGGCCGACGCTCTCCAACGGTACCGGGAGGCCCTCGCCGCCCGCGGCGATGATCCGCGCCTGGCCCGCAAAATCGAAAAAATCCAGCGCGAGGCGGCCACCGAGCGCGATTATCTGCGGGCCGACTCCCAGCACTTCGTCCTGCGCTACGACGGCGAGCGGGACGAGCGCCTGGGCCGGCTGCTGCTCGATGCACTCGAAGAGGATCTCGAAGAGCTGGGCCAGGAGGTGGAGAGCTGGCCGACCGAGCCGATCTCGGTGATCCTCTACACTCGCAAGCAGTTCCACGAGACCACCCGCACCGGCCCCGAGGTCGCCGGCCTGTTCGACGGCAAGATCCGCCTTCCCGTCGGCGGCCTGAGCGCCGTCACCCCGGGCCTGCGCCGGGTCGCTCGACACGAGCTGGCCCATGCCCTGCTGCACCACCGGGGAAAGGGGCGAGTTCCCCGCTGGCTTCAGGAAGGGCTGGCCCAGTGGCTCGAACCGCGAGCGCTGAGCACCGTGCGCCCGGCCCTGGCCCTGGCCGTCGAACGAGGGCGGGCGGTGGGGATCGACCCGTTTTCCTATCCCACTGCCCTGGCCTTTACCGCCTTTCTCGACCAGCGCTATTCCCGCACGCGCCTGCTGTGGCTGATCGACCTGCTGGCCGAAGGCCGCTCTGAGAACGATGCTTTCCTCGAGGCTCTGGGCGCGAGCCGGGAGGAGTTGATCGCAGAATGGCGACGCTGGTTGAGCGACCGCAACTGAAACTGCAATCCGAGGGTGAGCTGCGACGAGGCCTCTTGCCGGCGCTGCTGGCGACCCTCGGCGTGCTCAGGGCCACCGGCGTGCTGGAACTCAGCCTCCAGCGACTGGTCCGACGCTTCGTTCTCCATCAAGGCCGCCTGCAAGTCTCCCTTTCCAACGCCCGTGAAGACCGTCTGCTCGAGTGGCTGATCGCCGACGAGCAGTGGCAGGCCGAGGACCCCTCCCCCGTGGAGACCGCCATCGCCCGGGCCGGAGACAGCCCGCTGACCGGTTCGTGCCTGGCCGCTCTGGGCATCGTCTCGGCGGACACCATCGCCGGTCAGCTCACCCGCCACATCGAGTCCCTGCTGCGGGAATGCGCCGCGTGGAAGGGCGCCCGCTTTCGCATCGTGCCAGGCAAGATCGACCTGGGCCTCGAGCCCGTCGCCGACTGGCCGGCGCTGGCAGCCGCCCTTCGTCTCGACGAGCAGGCCGGCGCGCCGGCTCCCCTTCCGGCCTGGATCGTCGCGCGCCAGATCCCCCCGGGAGAGATCGAGGGCCTCGACACACCGGCCCGCGCGCTGCTCGCCCGACTCGGCGAACCCCTGCGCACGGCGGACCTGGAAGGGGAAGTACGGCCCTGGGCGGAACGCTTCCAGCGCCTCGGACTGCTGGCGGCCGCCGAGCCGCCTCCCCAGCCCGAGCCGGAACTCGGCGCGCTGGGCCGGGAAGAACTGGAACGCTGGCTGGAGTGCGCGCGACGCGAGGACCTGCCCGGCTTGCTCGGTGTCGAGCCCTCCGCCCCCCCGGATCAGGTTCGCCGAGCCTACTACCGGATCGTGCGCCGCTTCCATCCCGACCGCTTCCGACAGGGCGAGCTGGCGGCGTTCCATGATCGGGTGGAAGCCGCCTTCGCCCTGGTGCCCCAGGCGCTGGCCGTGCTGACCGATCCGGAAGCGCGCCGCGCCTGGGACAATCGTCGATCTCGGCCAGCCGCCCCGGATACCGCCAAGATGATCGCCGATCTCGATGCTCGTGCCCGGCGGGCAGCCTCCCAGGGCCGGCGGGGCGACGCCGTCGCCTTGCTCGAGCAGGCTCTGGCCCTCGACCAGCAGGCCCGCGAGCCACGCCACCACCTGGCTCTGCTGCTGGCGGGCAATCCTCGCCGCCGCGCCCAGGCCCTCGACATGCTCGAGGCTCTCATCGCCGAGAACCCCACCGCACCCGAGTACTGCGCCGCCCTCGCTCTGGCCCTGTTCCGCGCCGGCCAGCCCAGCCGGGCCAAGAAGCTGCTGGCCCGGGCGCGCACACTGGAACCCGACGCGCCCCTGGTCCAGGCGCTGGAAGGCTCGAGCCGCGCCCGCCAGCGCCTCGAGCGCGATCCCTTCCTCGCCCCGCTGCTGCGCGGTCTGAAGGGCTGACGAACTCAGGGCAGGGGGGGCGGAGCGGGCCGTTCGAGAAAGTCCGCGATCCCGTTGCCGACGATCTCCGATGCTTCCCAGACCACCATGTGACCGGCATGGGGCACGATCAGCAGCGGCGCGCCGAGTTCTGCGGCGATCCGCCGGCCGCTGGCAACGGGAATCAGACGATCGCCTTCACCCCAGATCACCAGCGCCGGCGGCACCATTGCCCCCAGCAGGCCCTCGAGCAGGTAGCGGCCGTCGGCGGCCGAACGCAGCAGATCGAGACTGGTCCTGGGATCCCGCTGCGCGGCGAGCCAGAGGATCGGCCCGGGAACCCAGGGCGGATCGTCGAAGAGCAGCGGCATGCCGCCCCGCGCTTCACTCGTGGTACGGGGTAGCAGCAGAGGGTAGGAGGGAGGATCGAAAATCGTTCCCGCCGAAGAAATCAGCACCACCCTGGAATAGAGTTCGGGGTGCTCGAGTGCCGCCAGGGCCACGATCCAGCCACCCATCGAATGTCCGACGATCACCGGCCGCTGCGGCCCGGGCAGCAGCCGTTCGGTGGCCCGGGCGACGAGGGTCGCAGCCCGGCCGATGTCGAAGCCGGGTTTCGGCCGCGGCGAGCGACCATGACCGGGAAGATCGATGGCCACCACCCGGTAGCCCCGCTCGACCAGCACCCGGGCCAGGGCCAGTAGCACGGTGCTCTCGCCCCGCAGGCCATGAACCAGGAGCACCGGATCGGCCTCGGGGTCCCCCATCTCGATCCAGGCCAGGTTCTGGTCGCCGACCCGCAGCATGTGAGCCCGGGCTCCGGCACGCAGGTACTCGGCCCGGCGCCAGAGAGTGATCGCGGCACCGGGCTGCAGGCCGATCCCGCCCACCACCAGCAGCAAGGCCACCAGCCCCCCGGCGACCCAGCGCCACCACCGGCGCCTCATGACTCCTCCAGCCGCACCACCGTCGCCCCGGCCCCTCCCTGCCGGGGCGCCGCCTCCTGCCAGCTCAGGGCGGGATAGTGCCGATCGAGATGCTCTCGGACCGCCTTCCGCAGCCGGCCGGTTCCCAGCCCGTGGACGATGCGCACCTCCCGATGCCCCGCCAGACAAACGTCGTCGAGATACTTGTCCACCGCGGCCAGGGCCTCGTCGACGCGGAAGCCGAGCAGGTGCAATTCCACAGGCACCACCTTGTCGGGCAGATCCGCGCTGACCGCGGCGGGGAGCACCGGCCGCCGGCCGGCGGCTTCCGTCGCCGGCGTGCCTGCCCCAGCCTCGTCGCATCCCTCGCCGAGGGGCCGCAGATCCGCCCGAGAGACGGTGAAACGCGCCCGGCCGAGCTGCAC
The DNA here is from genome assembly GCA_027001345.1 of Acidobacteriota bacterium. Lineage (GTDB taxonomy): Bacteria > Acidobacteriota > Polarisedimenticolia > J045 > J045 > JALTMS01. The sequence continues at coordinate 3,760 of JALTMS010000623.1, forward strand.
CTCGGCGCGCTGCTCCGAACACTCGAGCACCACCCCTTCCCGGCCGAGACTGGCGACCCAGATCTTCTCCCCGATCGCGGGCTCCCACTCGGGCGGCGCCGGCGCGATCGAGCGCGCCGCCCGACCCTCGGCCTCGAAGCGCTGCCGCAGCTCTCGTTCCCGGCGGGCCTGCTCACGCTCGAGCCGGCGGCGCTGCCTGGCATCTTCCAGCCGCGCGATCATCTCCCGAGCCTGCTGGCGGAAGGAGCGTGCCAGTTCGTCGAGGCGCTCGGACCACTGCCGGCGCCGAGCCTCTTCGCGCTCTTCCCAGCGCTCCTGCTCCCGGCGCGCCTGTTCCTCGAGTCGGCGACGCCGCTCGGTCAGTTCCGCCTCCCTGGCGGCCAGTCGGGTGGCCAGCGATTCGACCCCTTCCAGGGCGCGCGCCGCCTCGGCACCGGCGGGATCGAGGCGGCGGCGCGCCTCCTCCACCACCTCCGGATCGAGACCGAGCTGGGCCGCCATGGTCAGCCCGATGGACGATCCCGCCACCCCCGGCACCAGCCGATAGGTCGGGCTCAGGCTCTGCTCGTCGAACTCACAGGCGGCGTTGGTCACCCCCTCCCTGCGATACGCCCAGGTCTTGACCGCCAGGTGATGGGTGGTGGCCACCACGTGGACGCCACTGGCCAGCAGCCGGTCGAGTACCGCAGTGCCCAGGGCGGCCCCTTCGGCGGGATCGGTGCCGGTGCCGATCTCGTCGATCAGCGCCAGGGCCGGAGCCCTCAGTTCCTCGAGCATCCGGGCCAGGTTGCGGATATGGCTCGAAAAGGTGGAGACCCCGCCCTCGAGGGACTGCTCGTCGCCGATGTCCGCCATCACCGCCCCGAGCAGGGGCAGCCGGGCCCGACGAGCAGGCACGGGGATGCCCGCATGGGCCATCAGCACCGCCAGGCCCACGGTCTTCAGGGCGACGGTCTTGCCCCCTGCATTGGGCCCCGAGATCACCAGCCCCCGCAACTCTCGGGGCAGGTCCAGATCGAGGGGCACCAGGCTCGCCCCCCGCGCCGCCAGGCTCGCCTCCAGCAACGGGTGCCGGGCCTGCTCGAGCACCACTCCGCACTCCGGGGCCATCTCCGGGCAGCAGGCACCGGTCTGCTCGGCCCAGGCGGCCAGTCGATACCATTGCTCGGGGTCCGATGGGTCGATCCGAGCACGCTCTTGCCGAAGGCGTTCCAAATCCGTCGGCAACTCGAACAG
>JALTMS010000623.1:5005-10155 GCA_027001345.1 Acidobacteriota bacterium
GCCTGCCAGCAGGTCGATCTCGCCGAGCACGTCGGCGGTGACGGCGATCTCGTCTCGACGCGAGCGCAACAGGGCGCTGAAGCGGGCCAGAATGCGCTCGACCTCTCGGGCCTCCTCCTCTTTGAGCGCCACCAGGCGGTTGTTGATCTCCACCGTCTCCATCGGCTCGACGAAGAGGGTCTTCTCGGTCGATGACGAGCCGTGGACGATACCGTGGAAGCGCCGGGGAGTGTCGGTGCGTACGGGCAGCACGTAGCGATCGTTGCGCACAGTGATGTAGCGATCCCGCAGCACCGGGCCGGTCCACTCGGCCTTGATCAGCTTCTCGAGCACCGAGGTCAGCCTCTCGCCGAGGGAGCGGATTTCTTCCCGCAGCCGGGCCAGTTCGGCGCTGGCGTGATCTTCGAGTTCGCCGGTGGAGCTGATCTTCCCCTCGATGGCGCCGATCACGGCCTCCAGGTCGGGGAAGCGAGCCCACTGGCCGGAGAGTGCCGGATAGTCGGCCGGATCGAGTTGCCGCATTGCAGCGGCGACCTCCCGCGCAACGATCAGCAGCCGGACCATCTGGTAGATGGCCTCGCCCGGCAGGCTCTTGCCCTCGACCTGCAACACCTCGAGCAGCGGCACGGGATCGGCCACCTCGCCCAGCGGCAGCGAGCCGAAGCGGGCCTGGCGCAGACGCATCGCTTCGACCTGCTGCTGCACCACCAGCACCTGATCGGCCTGCTCGACAGGCGCGAGAGCCAGGGCCCGACGTCGCCCCATCGGAGTGCGCATCTGCCGAGCAAGAACCTCGGTCAACTCGCCCCACTCGAGTCGCTCGAGGCTCTGCCGGTCAACTCGCATCGTCACCTTCCCCTTCCTCTGCCCGTAGACGACGCGCGACCAGCAGCAGGTATTGCAGGCCCGAGGCGACGACGATCGCGCCAGTGGAGATCGCGCCGAAGCTCAGCAGGGCGGCGGGAACACCCCGCACCACGTTGGCCAGCAGGAAAACCCCCGCGTTGACCAGCTCGAAGCCGGTGGTCCACTTTCCCAGCCGGGTCGGCGAGAAGGAGGCCGACTCGCTGTGGAGATACATACCCGCCGCAACCAGTACGATCATCACGTCCCGGGTCACCACGAGAAAGGTCAGCCACGCCGGAACGTGCTGGGAAAGGAAGAAATCCGGAAACGGTCGCGGGTGATCGGGCATCGCCAGCACCACGTAAACCACCAGCATCAGCAGCTTGTCCGCCGCCGGATCGAGGAAGGCCCCCAGGGAGGTCTGCTGGCCGAAGCGACGAGCGGCCATGCCATCGAGGCGGTCGGTGACCGCCGCGGCGACGAAGATCCCCAGGGCCAGGCCCACCCGTCCATAGAGCAGCGCCAGGGCGAAGACGGGTACTGCCGCCAGGCGCAGCAGGGTGAGCTGATTGGCCAGGGTCAACTGACGGAGCACAGTGTCGGGCAGCGGCATGGCGCGGCGATTGGCCTCCCGGTGGCGTGAAACCTAGATTCTACGGGAGCCTGGCCGGTGGGCGAAAGCCGGTGGGGTGTGAGCGATCACGCCCGGGAGACCACGTGACGACCAGCAAGAGCCCGGCTGCAGCCGTCTACCAGATCGATGACCTGCTGCGCTTCATGGTGCAAAAGGAAGCCTCCGACTTGCACCTCAAGCCCATGCGCCCTCCCCTGCTGCGCCTCAACGGCCGCCTGATCCCCCTCAAGGGCGCGCCGCTGGCCCCCGACCACCTCGAGGGGCTGCTGCGAGGCCTGCTCACCGAACGCCAGCTCCACTCCCTGCAGGACAACCTGGCGGTGGAGTTCGGCTACTCGCTGAAGGGGGTCTCCCGCTTCCGCGGCACCGTGTTCTTCCAGCGCGGCACCCTGGGAGCCTGCTTCCGGCGGGTGCCCTTCGTTTTCCCGACCCTCGACGAATGGGGCCTGCCCGACGTTCTCAAGGAAGTGATCCACCTCAAGCAGGGCCTGGTGCTGATCACCGGACCCACCGGGTCGGGAAAATCCTCGACCCTCGCCGCCCTGCTGCGGCTGATCCTCGAGACCCGGCTGGTTCACATCGTCACCATCGAGGACCCGATCGAATTCCTGCTCAGCGACGTCAAGGGCGCGGTGACCCAGCGGGAGGTGGGGGCGGATACCCCGACCTTCGCCATGGCTCTGCGCAATGCCCTGCGCCAGGATCCGGACGTGATCATGGTCGGCGAAAACCGCGATCTCGAGACCATGTCCACCACCCTCACCGCCGCCGAAACCGGCCACCTGGTGTTGACCACCCTGCACACCAACAACGCCGCGCAGACCATCGACCGAATCATCGACATGTTCCCCTCCGGCCAGCACGCCCAGGTGCGCCAGCAGTTGAGCGAGGTGCTGCGCGCGGTGATCAGCCTGCAACTCGTCGAACGGGCCGACGGCCAGGGTCGAGTGGCGGCGGTGGAAATCCTCCGCGACTCTCCCCGAATCCGGAAACTGATCAAGGAAGGCAACATCACCGAGTTGCACGAGGAGATGGAAAAGTCGGTCTCCTACTACTCGATGCAGTCGATGAACCAGTCCCTGGCAGCGCTGGTGATCAACGGCACGATCCGCAAGGAGACGGCCCTCGAGATCTCCTCCAGCCCTTCCGATCTGGATCTGATGATGCGCAAGTTCTTTTTCAGCGCCGGTGCGGGTGACGCGCCGGGAAGCGAGGGTGAGATGCCTTCCGATGCCGACTACTCCCGAATCCACCGTTTGCTCGAAATCGAGCGCCACTACGAGGATCTTCAGGCCCGCCACGACCAGGAGGTGCAGGAACGGGAGCAGCAGATCCGGCAGTTGCAGGAGGAGTTGCAGCAACAGCGGGAAGCCGCCGGCTCGTGGGAAGAAAAGCTGCAAGCCGGCGAGGTGGAGCGCAAGAAGCTCGCCCGAACGGTGGAGGCTCTACGCACCGAGTACGAGACCAAGATCGAGCGGCTCCAGTCCCGCATCCGTGAGTTGTCGTCGGAGGGGGCCGGTACGGGATCGTCCCGGGGAGGGATCTTCCGCCGCTCCTGACAGCCGCCGTCCTCAGACCGAAGCCGACGGGGCCTCTCGCTCCCGGTAGGGCGAGATGGCCGCCATGGCGTGCTTGAAAATCAACTGCTCGCTGCCCCCCAGGTCGAGCAGCACGGTGAAGCGGTCGTGCCCCTTGACCCGCCCCACCAGCCGCTTGCCGGAGACGAGCCACACCGCTACCCGCTGTCCTTCTCGGCGCAGGCGATTGAGATAGGCGTTTTGCAGATCTTGTTCGTCACTCATCGCCGGGAGTATAGACCAAAGGTCCGCGGCGGTCAGGCCGGCCCCGGCCCCTCGATGCCGGCGAGGCGATCGCACAACTCCACGAGCCTGTCCACCGCGCCCGACCAGCGTGGATCGATCCACAGCGCGCGGCGTCGCGCGCGGAACCAGGTCAACTGCCGGCGGGCCAGTCGCCGAGTGTTGCGCTCGATACGCCGGCGCAGCGTATCTCTTCCCCCGGGACGACCGCGCCGCAGCCAGTCGACGCACTCCCGATAGCCGATCGCTCGCAGGGCGTTGCAACAGGGATCCAGACGCCGGGGGCCGAGTAGCCACTGCACTTCGGCAACCAGGCCGCGAGCCAGGAAACGCTCGACCCGGCGACCGATGCGGGCATCCATCTCGCCGCGCGGCAGCCCCACCCCCACCTCCAGCACTCGGTAGCTGCCCGGGCCGCCTCCCCCGTGGAACGACAGCAGGCTGCGACCCGTGGCCACCCGCACTTCCAGCGCCCGCAGCAGGCGCGGCAGATCCGCCGCAGCCAGACGCCGGGCCGCCGGCGGATCGAGACGCGTGAGCACCCGGTGGAGAAAGGCAACGCCGCGCCGCTCGGCCAGCCGCCGAAAGCGCCGCCGCAACGCCTCCTGCCTGCCGGGTGCGGCACTGAGCCCCTCCACCAGCGCCCGGAAGTAGAGCCCCGAGCCTCCCGTCACCACCGGCAGCCGGCCGGCACCGGCGGCCCAGCGGATCTCCGCTCCTGCAGCGGCCAGCCAGCGTCCCACATCCACCGGATCGTCGGGCTCGAGCCAGTCCACCAGCGCCCAGGGGTGGCGCATCTCGCTCCCCTGGGGGCGTGCGGTGCCGGCTGCCAGGTCTCGGTAGACCTGCACGGCGTCTCCGTTGATCAGGTGGACCCGCCGGCGGTCCGCCAGGGCCAGCGCGAGATCGGTCTTGCCGCAAGCCGTCGGCCCGAACAGGGCCAGCACCGGCAGCGGGGGAGCATCCCCCATCGATCAGCGACTCCGAATCCGGGCCCGGACGATCTTCACGTCGTGGTAATAGTGGTGCAGGATCTCCCGCCACTCGGCGCCACGCAGGGCCATGCCGTAGGCTCCGACCTGACACAGGCCGACACCATGCCCCCATCCACGGCCGGAAAAGATCGCCCGGCGCAGGCTGCCGTCCTCGTCGTGCTGCACCTCGATCGAAAAGAGGGTTTCGGGTAGATCGAGAGCGCGCCGGATACGGAAGCCCTCCACCTGGGCGGTGCCTCCACTGCCCTCCACCTCGAGCAACGCCACCCGCCCCGAAACGCCTCGGGCGACGACTCGCAGATCTCTCAGACGCCCGACGGGGGCCACCCGGCCGAGGCTTTTTTCGAGTTCGCTCCGGCTCCTGGTCTTCTCCCAGCGGTAGCGCCGGGAAAAGCGGTCGTCGGAAGCACTCTTGCGCTCCTCGACGGCCAGCACCTGCAATCTCCCGCGGGGATCGCCGGCAAAACGCACCCGGTCGCCGGCGAGCAGCTCGACCTCCGCTGCCAGGTGCCAGCGCCCACCGCTGCGAACCAGCAGCCAGGGAACGAGATCGAGGCTCCAGGCCCTCGACGCGCGCCGCTGGCGAATCGTCAGCTTGCCCCGGTGCAGTCGACGCACGTTCCCTCGCATCAGGGGTGCGACAGCGTAGCGGTCGGCGAGGGCCACGATCCACGCCAGCATCTCTCGCCGGGACACTTCGCCGTCGGGTTCGAGGCGGCCGCTGTTCGGCGGCAGCAAGATCTCCCGCACCAGCAACTCGGCCAGCGAGGCCCGCTCCTCGTCGCTCAGCGAACCCAGGCCGCTGAGCCCTCCGAGCACCCAGCGCTCATCCCCCGGGGCCACCTCCCCCCACCC
>JALTMS010000624.1 GCA_027001345.1 Acidobacteriota bacterium
CTGGGTATCACTGTCGTTGAAGCGGTGATCGGCGCATCGATGGGGGGAATGCAGGCGATGGCCCTGGCGGCGGCCCATCCCCAGGCCGTGCGCCGGATGATCGCCATCTCCGCCCCTGGGCGCTCCTATCCGCTGTCGATTTCCCTGCGTTTCGTTCAGCGGCAAGCGGTGATCCGGGATCCGGCCTGGAAAGGCGGACGCTACTACCCCGGTCCCGGCCCCCGATCGGGCCTTCACCTCGCCCGTCAGATCGGGACGATCACCTATCGCTCCGGGCCGGAATGGGACCGGCGCTTTGCCCGCGAGAGACGAACTTCCGCCACCATCTCCGAAGATCCCTTCGCTGTGGACTACGAGGTGGAGTCCTACCTCGTGCACCAGGGGGACCGCTTCGTTCAGCGTTTCGACGCCAATGCCTATCTCTACCTGTCGAAAGCGATGGACGACTTCGATCTCGGTGATCGCTGCCCATCCTACGAGGATGGCGTGGCCCGCATCGTCTGTCCCTGCCTGTTGATCGGGGTGACCACCGATCTGCTCTTCCCCATCGGACAGCAGGAGGAAGTCGCGCGCATCCTGCGCGAGTGGGGCCGAGAGTGTCGCTTCGTGCGCCTCGACTCGGTCTACGGACACGACGCCTTTCTGCTCGAAACCGAGCGCTTCGGCAGGCTGATCGCGGGCTTTCTCGATCCCGACTCCCGGCGCGGCGACGACGGCCCGATGGGCGGGCTCGAGGCGATCTCGGGCGGCTGAATCGGGCGATTCGCTCAGAGCGACTCCGAACTCCCGTTTGCCTCGATGCCGAAGCGTTCGAGGCGTGCTGCGAGTTCTTCCTGGCTGATGCCCAGTCGCGCAGCCGTGCGTGCCAGATCCCCTCCGGCCTCGGCCAGATGACGGCGCAGCCAGCTACGCTCGAAACGACGCAAGGTGGCTTCCACGCCCTGTCCCTCGCTCGAAGCGCCGGTCACGCCCCGGGGCAGATCGGCAGCGGTGAACGATGGCCCCTCGGCCAGCAAAACGACACGCTCGAGCGCCCGCTTGAGTTCCCGGACGTTGCCCGGCCAGCGATAAGCCAGCATCGCCTCGAGGGCCGAGGGCGAGAGCCGCAGTTCCTCCCGCGCATACTCCCGGCAAATCTCCCGCAGGAAACGTTCGGCCAGTTCCGGAATGTCCTCACGACGGCGTCGCAGCGGCGGAATCTCGATCACATGGGGAAAGCTGGCCACGAAGGCCTCGCTGAGTCGACCCTGCTCGAGCAGGGTGCCAGGGTCCTCCAGCAGAGCTACCACCAGTCGGGCTCCCGAGCGGATCTTGCGCCGCTGACCGGGCACCGGATAGCTGCCTTCGCGGCATCCCGCGACCAGCGAGGCCTGCACCGCAGCCGGCAGATCGTCGGCATTCTCCAGGTACAGTGTGCCCTCGTCCGCCAGTGCGATATGACCCGGATCCTCGAAGTGGTGGGCCTGGCCATAGAGGGTGGCAATCAATCGCTCGCGAGAGAGCGCCGAGGCCTGCACGTCGAGAAACGGACCCTCCGGCCGCAGACCATGAAGCGACAGCCAGCGGGCCGCCAGCCGGCGACCGCTGCCCTTTTCGCCGTGCAGCAGCACACTCTTCGCGTCGGCGGCGGCGGCCAGCTCGACTCGCAGTTCCTCGACCGCTTCCGAGCGTCCGAGGAATTCGGCCTCGCGTCGCAGCTCGGCTCGCAGCGCACGATTGCGCCGTTCGAGGCGAACATGTCTGAGGGCATGGGATGCGACGAGCAGCACACGTTCGAGGGAAACCGGCTTCTCGACGAAATCGTAGGCGCCGAGCTTGGTCGCCTTGACTGCCGTCTCGATCGTCCCATGCCCCGAAATCATGATCACTGGAGCTCTCGCCCCGCGTTCGCGCAGCATGCGCAGCGCCTCGAGGCCATCGATACCGGGTAGCCAGATGTCGAGGAAGATCACATCGGGATGATCGGCCAGAGCGCGATCGACACCCTGCTCGCCGCTACCGGCGGTGATCACCTCGTATCCCTCGTCTTCGAGAATCTCCGCCAGCGCCTCGCGCACCGGTGCCTCGTCGTCGATCACGAGGATCCTCGCCCTTCGCTCTTGCTCAGGCATCTCCGCCCTCTCCCATGCCCGCCCCTCCGGCGGGCACCTCGATCACCATGCGAGTCCCCCGTGGCTCGCCACGCTCCGCCCGTATCGTACCCCCGTGTTCGCTGACGATCCGGTGGACGATGGCCAGGCCCAGACCGGTGCCCCCCGGTCGCCGGGTGAACGAGGGCAGGAAGAGCTTGCTGCGATCCTCGTCCGACAACCCGACGCCGTCGTCTTCCACCTCCATCATCACCGCCCCATGAGCGGGAGCCCGCCGAGCGCGAACCACCACCTTCCCCTGGCCCCCGATCGCCGCAATGGCGTTTTCGAGCAAGTTGATCAGGCAGCGTCGCATGGCCTGTTCATCCAGGCGATGGGGAGGAAGATCGCTCTCGATCTCGGTCAGAACCGTCACTCCCGGATGGGTGCTCAGGTAGAGTTCGACCCCTTGACGGACCACTGCACCGAGATCCCCGGGCTGAATGCGCAACTGCGGCAGGCGTGAGAAACGCGAAAACTCGTCGATCAGCGCCTTGAGGCTTTCCACCTCGCGCACGATGGTCGCCACCCCCTTCTCCACCACTCCGGCGGCGGCTTGCGGATCCTTGCTGTAGTGCCGCAGCATCCTCTCCGCCGCCAGGCGGATCGGCGTCAGCGGATTCTTGATCTCGTGGGCCACCCGGCGGGCCACCTCGCCCCAGGCCGCCAGACGCTCGGCCCGGCGCAGATCGGTCAGATCCTCGAGGACCAGCAGCAGACCTTCCCCACCCTCGGCCAGGGGCAGGCGCTGGCCCCGGAGCTGCACGCTGACAGTCCCCTCGTCGACAGTGATGGTGATCTCCTCGCTGATGGTCTCCCGCTCCCCGCCGAGCAGCGGCTGGATGCTGGCGACCACGCCGGCGCGTCCCCGGTCGAGCACCTCGGCCAGCCCCCGGCCCACCGGCAACGAGTCGAGCCGCAACACGTCGAGGGCCCGCCGGTTGGCCGTGCGAATCGCACCGCTGCCGTCGAGGCTGAGCACACCGACCGGCACCGCCTGGAGCAGCGCTTCGATGTACTCCCGGCGATGGCGCTGGATTTCCTCGGCCATTCGATTGAACGAAGCGGCGAGCTGGGCGATCTCGTCGTCGCCGGCCTCGTCCACCCGGTAATCCAGATCGCCGCCCGCCAGTGCCTCGGTGCCTCGTGCCAGCTCCAGAATCGGATCGGTGATCTGCCGCGCGAGGTGCAGTCCGGTCCACACCCCCGCAAAGACCACCAGCAGCGCCAGCAGCGCGAACAGCGCCACGTACAGCCGCTGCATCGCCGGTCGCGTACGGCGGAAGTCCACCACCCGTTGCTCGGTGCGCTGTAGCCTGTCGAGGCGAATGGCCAGTCGATCGGGAAGGTAGATCTGGGACCAGACCAGACCGATCGGCCCGCCCTCCCCCTCGACTTGCGCGAGGGCCACCGCACGCCAGCCGAAGGTGGCCAGCGCCCCCTCCGCATGAGCCGAACGCCGACCGGCGGCCAGGCTTTCCAGCAGTCCTTCCGGCAGATGACACAGTTCGGCAGCCGAGGCGGAACGTTCCGAGGAGTCGAGCCGCGTCAAGCAGATCGGCTCGCCTTCGGTCGGCAGAAAGCCCACCGCCTGCAGGTCGAAACCTTCGAGAGCCGCCTCGAGCCGCGCGGTGATGGCCTCCGGATCACCACCTGCCAGCGCCGTGGCAAGCTGGTCGGTGGCATGGGCCGCTCTCCGGCGAGCCGAGCCGAACACGGCCTCGGCCACCGCACCGGCATCTCTCAGGGTCTGCTCGAGTTCAGGGGTAGCGACTTCCCGCAACGTGCGGGAGACGATCGACACGGCGCCGGCAAAGAGGAAGAGCGAAGGAGCGAGCACCAGGGCCAGGAAAGCGAAGACCACCCGCGAGCGGAGCCGCGAACCGAACGCGCCTTCCCGGCGCTGGGCCAGGGTGCGGGCGAGATGGCCGATCAGTACCCACAACAGGGAGATCGTCAGCAGCACCAGAGTCGCGGCCAGCCCCACCAGCAGCGTCTTGTCGGTAGCCAGGCGCAGATCACCCACCTTGCCTCGCTGGATGACGAAGTAGAGCACGCTGGCCAGCACCAGCAGCAGAGCGATGGCGACGAGCTTGAGTCTTTCAGTGCGTAACCGGAATCCGCTCACGATTCACTGCCGCTCGCTGCCGGGTGGGGCCGGCGAAGCGGGCGGATCGGCCAGCGAGCCGTCGGGAGCCATCGCCCAGCACTGGCGGTGGGCGAGGATGGCGTCGACCAGCCGGCCGTGCAGGCCGTGGCCTGCGCGCCAGGCGACGATCCGCCCCTCGAGCGAGCAACCGAGCAGAGCCAGATCGCCCACCAGATCGAGCAACTTGTGCCGCACGAACTCGTCGGGAAAACGGAGGCTGCCGCCCTGAATCCCGTCCTCGTCGACCAGAATCGCATTGTCCAGCGACCCACCGCGGATCAGGCCCGCCTCTTGCAGCCGCTGGATGTCGCGGCGCAGGGCGAAGGTGCGAGCGGGCGCCAGCTTGGCGAGGAAGTCGGCCTGCTGGTCGAGACGAACGGTCAATTCCTGGTAGCCGAGATGGCGATGTTCAAAGTCGATCGCCGCAGTCAGTTGCAGGCCCCGCCCGGGGTGGATCTCGAGACCCCGGTCGTCTTCCTCGACGCTCAACGACGTGTGGATCGCCAGGGTCGGTCGAGGAGCCTCCTGCTCCACGGTGCCGGCGCCCACCAGGGCCCAGGCGAAAGGCAGTGACGAGCCATCCAGAATCGGCACTTCACTCCCGTCGAGATGCAGCCGTACATTGTCGACGCCCAGGCAGAAAAGCGCTGCCAGGAGGTGCTCGGGCGTCTCCACCGTCGCCGCCCCGCGGCGCAGCCGCGAGGCGTTGACCATCGGTACTCGATACTGCTGAAGGGCAGGGACTTCCTCGCCGCCCAGATCGTCCCGGACGAAGACCATTCCGGTTCCGACGGGAGCCGGCACGATTCGCAGCCGCGTCGTCTCGCCGCGATGCAGACCCACCCCCACCAATTCCACTTCGCGGCCGATGGTTCGTTGCAAGCGCATGGCTCATTCTACCCTCCTGCAAGGGCAGACAGCCGCCGGCATTTGTGGGAACATAGCACCGGCCGACGAGGCCCTCGCTTTGATGAGGGAGGAGAGTGCATGTCCGAGGCAACCACCGTATCCAGGCCCCTTCCCCCTGCCAGGATCGATGAAGTGGTGCAGGCGCTGAGCGCCATGCTGGGAGAACAGGTCGAAAGTGCTGCCACCGAGCTGCGCGCGCGACTCGCCGCGCTCGAGGTCGAGTACGAGGTGCCGGAGCCTCGGGCGATCACGCCCCGCGAGCTTCCACGACGTGCCGCCGCCATCGCCAGCGCATCCGGGCAGGTCGATGCACTCGAAGCGCTGCTCGAAGGCGCAGCGAGCCTCGGTGCCCGCGCAGCGGTGATCGTGGTCGATCCATCGGCCGGGCGAGTCTGGAACAGCGTCGGTTTCCCCGAAGGCGAGGATCTGTCCGGCAGGCAGGTCGATCTCGATCAAAGCGCCATCGCCGCGGCCCTCCAGGGCGAGCGCGTGATCTGTGGCGACGCCAGCGGCTTCCCGGCCCCGGCCGTGGCCGATCAGGCGGCGGCCGAGGCGCTGCTGGTGCCGATTCGGGTACAGGAAAAGGTCGTCGGTCTGTTCCACGCTGAACGCCCCGATCCTCGAAGCACCTGGGATCCGGCAGGACTCGAGCTGCTGGCGATGACCACCGGACTGGTCGTCGAGCGCCTGGCCCTGGCCAAGGCCCTTGCGCGTTCCGCCGGCCAGCCGACGGAGACCACCGGCCCGGTGCGGAGCACGGTCTCGGCTCCCGCCCCGGCGGCCGGGGGCCCCGTCGCCGAGCCCCCCTCCGGTCCCGTCAGCCCTCCGGCTGCGGCCCCGGGCGCCCCCATCGACGCCACCCAGAGCGAGTCTCCAGAGATCGAGGACGCCCGCCGCTTCGCCCGCCTGCTGATGGAGGAGATCTGCCTGTACAATGCCGACCGGGTGGAAGCCGGGCGCCAGTCCTGCGACCTCCTCGAGCGCCTTGGAGACGAGATCTCCCAGGCCCGGCAGATGTACGCCCAGCGCATCAGCCCCGAGCTGGCGGGCAAGGACGAGTACTTCCAGCAGGCCGTCGTGGAAGTCCTCGGCGCGGGCGACCCTGCGACTCTCGGCACCGCTCAGCGCCAGCCTGGCTAGTCACCGCGGGAAGGAGGATCGATCCGCCCTTCCCGGAGGGAAGAGGGGTTGCCCGGCCTCGGTGGTCAGGGACGAAGGTAGTGACAGGTGTAGCCGCCGGGATTCTTCACCAGGTAGTCCTGATGGTAGTCCTCGGCCGGATAGAACGGCCCGGCCGCCACGATTTCGGTCACCACCGGCGCCGGCCACTTGCCCGAAGCATCGACCTCGGCGCGCACCCGCTCGGCTGTGCGGCGCTGCTCCTCGTCGTGAACGAAGATCGCTGATCGGTACTGGGTGCCCCGATCATTGCCCTGGCGATCGATGGTCGTCGGATCGTGCAGGCGGAAGAAGTAGCGCAGGATCTCCTCGTAGCTGATGCGCGAGGGATCGAAGGTCACCTGCACCGCCTCCGCGTGGCCGGTGCTGCCCGTCCTGACATCCTGATAGGTGGGGTTTTCCAGCGTGCCGCCCGTATAGCCGACCTCCGTATCCAGCACGCCGTCGAGCTGCCGGAGCAGATCCTCGACGCCCCAGAAGCATCCTCCGGCCAGTGTCGCCACCTCCCTCGCGGGCCGATTGCCGGCAGCGTCGGCAAGTGCGGAAGCGAAGAGCGCGGTGAACTCACCGTAGCCCTCCGCCTCGAGACGCTCGGCGGGAACGAAGCGCAGGGCTGCCGAGTTGACACAGTAGCGTTTCCCGGTCGGTGCCGGGCCATCATCGAAGACGTGCCCGAGATGAGAATCGCCGAACCGCGAGCGAACCTCTGTGCGCGTCGAAAGCAAGCGCCGATCCTCTCGCAAGGTGACGGCATCGTCCCGGATCGGCCGGGTGAACGAAGGCCATCCACTACCCGAGTCGAACTTGTCGAGAGACGTGAACAAGGGCTCGCCGGTGACCACATCGACGTAGATTCCCAGCTCGTGGTGATCCCAGTAGGCATTGTCGAAAGCCCGTTCCGTCGCTTCCTCCTGGGTCACTGCGTACTGCTCGGCGCTCAGCCTGGCTCTGATCTCCGCCTCGCTCGGCTTGACGTACCGGCCCATCTTTTCGTCCTTCTCCTGCGGCTCCGCCCGCTTCGAGTGTCCGTCGGCTGCCCCGGCAGCAGAGCTACAGGCTCCGCAGGCGAGCAGCACCACGAGAACAAGCGCTGTGATGACCGATGGCCTGCCCACTGCCAGCTTCCTGCTGCCCTTCATCCCATCTCCTGGCCCCACCCGAACGCGACAGCCCCCCGGGCCCTGACCGGGAAGCGCTCAGATCTGCAAGCGACCACGGAACACCTCCCGTACGGCTCCGGTCAGAGCCATCCGACCCTCGGCGCGACGCTCGGCCGTCAGCGCCAGACCCGAGGGGGGCAAGACCGTCCATGATTCGGTGCCCCCCCGGGCTTCGATGGCCCAGGCGGCCGCCGCCAGCGCCGCGCTTCCACAAGCCAGAGTCTCCCCACAGCCCCGCTCCCAGGTTCTGACCTTCAACCGGTCTTCACCGAGCACCTGCACCACGGTCAGGTTACCGTCGAAAGCCGCCGGCCCGGTGGTCACACGTTCGAAAAGTTCGGCCAGTTCGACGGCCTCGACGGCATCGACTTCCAGCACCAGATGCGGCACGCCCGCCTCGATCCGTCTGCCTCCGAGCACGCCGTCCCGTCCACCATCGAGGCTCTCGGCCGGAGCGCCGACGCTGACACCACGGAAAGTGATCCTGACCTGATGACCGCCATCGAGAACTTCCCCCTCCACCGGCAGATCTTCGAATCTCAGTCGGCAGTGTTCGGAGACCCAGCCTCGAGACCAGGCGAAGTGAACCGCGCAGCGAGCGCCGTTGCCACAGAAAGCCGCCCGCGACCCGTCGGCGTTGCGGTAGCGCACATCGATCCCGCGATCCGTCGGGCCGACCACCATCAGCCCATCGGCCCCCACAGCCAGACGTCGCGGGCACAGCTTCCGCGCAAGCTCCGCGGGATCGGCCTCGGCCAGGTGCCCGCGATCGACGACGACGAAGTCGTTGCCGGTCGCGTTGTACTTGGAAAACTCGAGGCTCATCGGGGCCCCCCGTCTTCCTCTCGAGGTGTGACATAGCGCGTCGGTCCGGCCGGAGGAGCGGCGTTTCCGGAAGCATCGAGAGCGATGACGCGATAACGATAGCGATGTCCGGGCAGGGTGCTGCGATCCTCGAAGTCCGTGTCGGGCATCTCCACCGTGCCCACCAGCACCCAGGTCGCTTCCCCTTCCTCCTGTCGCTCGATACGCGCACGCACCTCATCCTCGGCTCCCCCGGGGAACCACAGCACCCGGATCCCCCCGCGCTCGGCAACGGCGTCCACGTCCCGCACCTCCGCAGGGGCGAAGGTGTCACGGTATTCGAGGGGTTCGGGTCGGACCAGCTCGGACTCCACGGCGATCTCCCCTTCTCCGGCCGCCGCCGCCAGGGCGTAACTCAACGTCTGGCCGTAGCGAGCCTCGCGATCGATCACACTGCCGGCAGCGGCATCGACCTTCTTCCACGCTCGATAACCGCCGGCCGGTCCATCGACGCCGCGATAGACATGCACCCTGCGCACCCGCGGATCCGCCGGTCTGCGCCAACTGAGCCGGACGCCGTCTCTCTGGGGCTCGACGGCGACGTCCTCGAGTGGCCGCAGCGGCTCGCGCGCAGGCAGCAGCACGCGACGCCGTGAGGGTAGAGAAACACTCCTGCGATCCGCCAGCCCGAGCGCCAGCACCACCGCCTCACCCTGCCCGAGCCGGGAGATCGGCACATGCCGTTCGAACTCCAGCCGCTGCGTGTCGGCAGGCGGATCGAGGGGAGCCAGTTCGATTCGTACCGCCATCCGCAGAAACTCCCGATCTCGCGAAGGGGTGTCCCAGCCAGCAGCCAGTTGGCGATCGGGCGCCGAGAAAAAAAAGAGCACCGGTCGCAAGGGAGGCTCGAGTCGTCGGCCCGCCAGGCTCTGCCCGAGGACCTGCCCCGTGACCAGGAGCTGGTCGCCCCTCTGGATCCAGGCCACCTCGATCGGCATGCGCGGAATGCGCGGCAGAGGCGGTCGGGGTGGCCCGCGGTGCCCACAGCCCAGCACGGCCAGGCTCGCAACCACGACCGCGACGACCCCCAACCCCCGTAGCAAAGCGGTCATCGCTCAAAGAACGTAACGGGCGAAGTCGTCTCGTCCGCCCAGGCGCTCGAGCATGTTGTGCACGTCGTCCGCGTCCACGCGCAAGGCTCCCGATCGCCGGTCGGGGGCATCGAAGAGAGCCGGTTCGAGAATCCGCTCGAGCAACGTGGCCAATCGCCGCGCGCCGATGTTCTCCGTCTCGCGGTTGATCTCCTCCGCCGCTCTGGCAATCGCGCAGACGGCCTCGTCGGTGATCTCCAACTCGATCCCATCGACGTCGAGCAGGGCTCGGTACTGGCGGATCAGCGAGTTCTCCGGCTCGGTCAGGATGCGCCGGAAGTCCTCCTCGCCGAGGGAATCGAGTTCGACGCGGATCGGCAGTCGCCCCTGGAGTTCGGGAATCAGGTCCGACGGTCGCGCGAGGTGAAACGCACCGGCCGCGATGAACAGGATGTGCTCGGTTCGCACGGCTCCATGCTTGGTCTGAACGATCGTTCCCTCGATGATCGGCAGCAAGTCGCGCTGCACACCCTGACGACTGACATCGGGTCCCTGTCCTCCCGAAGCCACCGCCACCTTGTCCAGCTCATCGATGAAAATGATCCCACTTTCCTCCACTGCTCGTAGAGCCTCCTGCTTGACCTCCTCCTGCTCGAGCTGCCGGTCTTCCTCCTCTCGGGTCAGTACGGTGCGGGCCTGGCAGACCCAGCGCAAGACGATGA